>CALVMT010000065.1 GCA_944347775.1 uncultured Clostridia bacterium
AATTAGGATCACATGCCGCAGCAATTCGATTCCAAAAACTTACCGAAGCAATATTCTTTGCATGATACTTTATTTCCCATTTACCTGAAAATCGATTAAATAAACTTTTCATCGCTGTATAGCCAACGCCCTTACGCCGATAGCCGTTTAAAACAAAAAACTCCGCCATTGCATAATCAGCTTTCTGTTGTCCCTCAATATGCCGATTAATTAATGCAAATCCTATAGGGTATCCTTCTTCCCAGAATAAAAATGGCCATCTGTCTTTTTCCTTCCAGTAATAATCCAAATAACGATATCCATATAATCCATTTTTATCTGGAATAGTTTTATCATAAAAAGAAAATTCATATAAATATTTTTCAAGCAAATTAGATAAAATTTGTTTTTGTGACAACAATGCCTCTTTTATTTCCATAATCAATCCTCTTTTACAATATCTTCTCCAAAAAGTAAGCATAACCATAATCGACCGTTAATATCTAAACCATACTGTCCAGCATACACTCTTGCTCTGACCATTCGCTATAATTCTCAAGGAGCCGCAAATCATAAAAAAACGATTTTACTTCAAATCTCATCGATAGTTTTCTGAAACAATGCACGAATACCACAAGGCCAGCATAAAAGCATCCCACCAATAGCACCTATCACAGCCTGTAAAATTTGATAAGGTAATTTTAATAATGCATATTCTGGTGTGCTATAAATCCATGCTCGCCCTATTGTATAACCGATTACCATAATTACTGCGCCAACAAACACACCTGCGCTCGCCGCCATTGCAGGGTGTTTATGCGCCAATTTATGAGCAAAAAGCGAAATAATTACAGCCTGTAATCCATGTGTAAAAAGCGAAACAAACATTGGCTCCGGATAAAAAAATAAATCTCCTAAAAATGCGCCTATTCCGCCGACCATAAAAGCTTCAATTGGATTAAGCAAAATAGCCGCCGTACAAATCACTATATCATTTAGATATAGATGACCTCCAGGTACAGGGATACCAAAAGAGCTCATTGCGATATTAAGCGCCATAAACAACCCACTAATACACAATCGCAGCGTTTTTTGTTTTAAATCTTGTCTGCGTTCCATTATTTTTTCTCCTTCATCCTACTTTTGTTTTATTATCATATCACATTTTTGTTTCATAAACAGCCTTATCAATATTTTATTTTTTACATTCTGTTTGTTCTCGTATACATTGAAAAATCATTACTTCTATGTTATGATAAAAAATCAAAAGTAGGATGTTTCTATGCCCTGCTTTCGTTATGTAAAATATGTGCATAAGGGGATTTCTAATATGAACCAAGTATTTGTTCCAGAAGGTTATAAGACTCAGCTATCAGTTTATGACACACAACGGGCCATTGAGTTAATTAAACAGATCTTTCCTAAACATCTGGGTTCTGCGCTCAACCTTAAGCGCGTTTCTGCGCCATTATTTGTTGCTGCGGATGCCGGTCTTAACGATGATCTCAATGGTATTGAACGTCCAGTTAGTTTTGATGTACCGGCTGTAGGTGGAGCCAAGTATGAAGTTGTCCATTCACTAGCTAAATGGAAACGTTTTGCATTGAAGAAATATGATTTTTATGTAGGAAAAGGTCTATATACCGATATGAATGCCATTCGACGCGATGAAGAAGTCTTGGATAATCTACATTCAGTTTATGTCGACCAGTGGGACTGGGAAAAAGTCATTACAAAAGAAGACCGTAATGAAACATATTTAAAAGATACTGTTCGTCGTATTGTTTCAGCCATTTGCAACACTGGTGATGAATTGCGTTGGGCCTTCCCTCAAATTAAAACTTCCCTTTGTCGCGAGGTAACTTTTATTACTTCACAAGAATTGGAAGACCTTTATCCAGATCTTTCTCCCGCACAACGTGAAGCCGAATTTTCCCGTCTGCACAAGACAATTTTTGTTATGCAAATCGGAAAAACACTTCGTTCCGGGAAAAAACATGACAATCGTGCGCCGGATTATGATGATTGGGAATTAAACGGAGATATTATTTTTTATCACGATATTTTGCAGCGTGCTCTTGAAATTTCTTCCATGGGTATCCGTGTTGATGAACTAAGCCTAGAGCGACAATTGCATCTCGCGGGGTGCGACGAACGCCGAAATCTCCCGTTTCATAAAATGTTGCTTAATTCCCAGCTGCCATTAAGTATTGGTGGCGGTATTGGGCAATCCCGCCTATGTATGTTGCTTATGGGATGTGCACATATTGGAGAAGTACAGTCTGGTATTTGGGATTCTCAGACACGCCATATTTGCAAGGAAGCAGGAATCTTCCTTCTTTGATTTTGCAAAACTATATTTCCAAAAATCTATTATTTTTTGATATAAAAAACCTGTAGCATTATAAAAATGGAACAGGTTTTTTATTTTTTTGTATATCTATCTTATTTTTTGGCAATATACTTATAATTTTTCTTTTTTAGCATTGTGGATCGGCTCAGAGCATGCTATACTATTTTTATATTTTTTTGCAATATTGTTTATTTAAACCTGCAAAATTTTATGTTACCGGGAAAGCAAAAGGTTTTTTAGAAAAACCTTGTATTGTTTCGGCAAAATCTATTATTTGGAAAGGAAAGTATTTCTATGCGTAAACATATTTTTATTACCGGCGGCGTTGTTTCCGGTCTTGGAAAGGGCATTACAGCCGCTTCCTTATGCCGCTTGCTCAAACTACGCGGTCTTAAAGTTGCAGCGCAAAAACTTGACCCATATATGAATATCGATCCCGGAACCATGAGCCCTTATCAGCATGGTGAAGTTTTTGTTACAGAAGATGGCGCGGAAACCGATTTGGATCTCGGTCATTATGAGCGCTTTATCGACGAAAACCTTAACAAGTATTCTAACCTGACTTCTGGTAAAGTCTACTGGAATGTTCTTAATAAAGAACGAGAGGGGGCTTATCTTGGTAAAACAGTTCAGGTCATTCCTCATGTTACGCAGGAAATTAAAAGTTTTATCTATGCCGGAGCAGAAGCAGCACAAGCTGATGTCCTTATCACGGAAATAGGTGGAACAACAGGCGATATTGAAAGTCAGCCTTTTCTCGAAGCAATTCGTCAAATTTCTTTTGAAGTTGGCAGAGAAAACTGTCTGTTTATACATGTTACTTTAGTCCCATACCTCAAATGTTCAGGTGAACATAAATCCAAACCTACGCAACATTCGGTAAAAGAATTGCAATCTTTTGGAATTTCACCAAATATTATCATTATGCGTGCTGATGAACCGATTAATCAAAGTATTCGCGATAAAATTGCGTTATTTTGCAACGTTCCTACCGATTGCGTTATTGAAAATATTACTTTGCCCAACCTGTATGAAGCAGTCGTTATGCTTCATCAAAATGGCTTTGATCATGTGGTCTGCCGAGAGCTTTCCCTTCATACCCCAGAACCCGATTTGACAGAATGGGAAGAGATGTTATCTCTAATTCGCAACCGTGATAAACAAATCACTATTGCCATAGCCGGTAAATATGTTCAACTGCCAGATGCTTATTTATCAATTAACGAGGCTCTCTCTCATGCTGGTTACTATTACGGTGCTAAAATCCATTTAAAGTTCGTTGATACGGAATTCCTCACCTGGGATAGTTGTTCAACAACTTTTTCGGACTGTGATGGTATCCTGATTCCGGGAGGATTTGGTGAACGTGGTATTGAAGGGATGATAACTGCCTGCCGTTATGCTCGAGAACATAATATTCCCTATTTTGGCATTTGCCTTGGCATGCAGATTGCAGTCATTGAATTTGCTCGGAACATTTGCGGTTTGAATGGTGCCAATTCCGGTGAATTTAACCCCAACAGTCCTTATCCTGTCATTGATTTAATGCCGGACCAATACGGAAATATTCCTCTCGGCGGAACAATGCGATTAGGAAGTTATCCATGTAAAGTTATTCCCGGCACATTGCTAGATACCTGTTATCAACAACCACTAATTTATGAAAGGCACCGTCATCGTTATGAATTTAATAACGATTATCGCGAAATTCTACAAGAACACGGGCTTGTCATCAGCGGGACTTCTCCTGACGGACGTATTGTAGAAACAGTTGAACTGCCTTCCAGTCTTCATTTTATTGGTGTTCAATTCCATCCGGAATTCAAAAGTCGTCCAAATAAACCACACCCTTTATTTTTACATTTTATTAAAGCAACTTTGGATCATCAACAAAAAAAATAAGAAACACTGCAAGCAGTGTTTCTTTTTTTAAATGTGTTCATTACTTTTTTGTCATAATTAATTTATTTTTTATTTTTTATGTTTACTTTTTGTCATTAAAGTGTAATATTTATATAGATGACATTTTATGGGTTAATTTTTCTGTAAAACCCAATTAATCTAACATTTATTTGCCAAGAGGACAATAAATATGAATTTTGTCACTACACTTATTTCATTGGATTTCCTTGCGCGGATTCCCTATTTCCGCATAACGCAAGTTTCCAAAACATGTATTACGCGCAAACATATTTTAGCGCGTATATACTATTTATTCCTTTGTTGTTTTTTGAACCAGACGCTAAACAACAAATCGGAATTTATTTTTTAGAGGTTTTTTAGATTAGCTTGGCTGCGGAAACGCTTTCCTTGCTTTTTAGAACATTCCCTCTAAAAAAGGCAACAGATTTTTTATATTCTGTTGCCTTTTTTATCCGTTTACCATTATCTTTTTGTTCCTACTATTTTTTGCCCATTTTGAGCTCGATAAAGAGAATCCGCAAGTTTTTCCTTTCTTACAAATTCGCCGTCTTGATAATAAAGTTTATAAGAAGTATAGGTCGACCCATTTTTACGTTCAACTTCTATCTTTTCGTATCCTTCCTCTTTTGTGTCATCATAAATCACTTCCATTTCTCCGTCTGGTTCTACTTCTCCAGTATATTCAGACTCGAGCTTGATTTCATCAAAACCTTCAAACGGTAAGCCATAAATTTCAACAATCAGTTTGGTATCTTCTTCAATCCATGCATGTAAAAAAATATCACCATTTGTATTATTTTCCCATACAAAATCAATTGTTCCTGTATTTATTGTTGCGTCCAAACCTGCTTCTACATAATTTACTTTTACAGAATGATTTCGCCTTTCTTTCACTTCAAGATCAGCTTTGGCAACTGCCTGATATAATGTTGTTGATACCTGGCACACCCCGCCACCCGGTTGATCCTCTCTTCGAGCACCTCCATCAACAATCGCCGGTGCCATTTTCCACCCATTTTCTTCTGTTCGATCACCAATCGTTTCATTCATGGAAAAGGTTTCTCCACTATGCACTAAAATGCCATTTAACATTTCAGTGGCTTTAAGAATATTTTGCCCTCGATTATCCTTAGTCCCGTCAAACGATGTTACCGCAATACAACGACGCACTAATCCTTGGGTAAAATCCTCTAGACAAATCTCTGCCTGTATTTCTTCAAATGGGACTTTAACTTGTAAAAAGTCCCCTTGTTCTACCTGTTCTGACAAAGTTTGATAATACATTTCCGGCACTATCATCCATCCTTGCTGATCCTCATGATAAATCAGCTGACCTTGTTGCGCCTCTAGCCAAGCGTTTTGAGGTTGTAAAGCATATTCTTCATTGAGTATGTCAGCAAATTTAAACGCAGTCTGTTCATCCAACTTATAGCATGGGGCAATATCTTTGCCTTGACTAAGTAGAGTTATCTCCTCTTTTAACTCTTCATAAGTTCCTTCACGTCCAAGCGCATAAGCAGTTTGAGCACTTTTTTCACAGTCAAGCATAATACCTGTTTCCCCTGCCTGACATGCCCGCTCTTGCTCGTTTATATGCAATTTTAACGTTATGTTTTCTACCAGTTCCTGTGCATGCTGTGCCAAAACCTGTTCCGCTTCTTCTACGGTCAACCCTCCTACATCAATTCCGCCAACCGAAATACCTTCATGAATCTCCGGTGCCTGCACCCATTCATTTCGTTTTTTTTGTTTACGGAGAAAACTGGAATATATTCCAACACCGATAATTAACGCAATTGCTAAAATAACACTGATTACCAAAATAATTTTTTTACTTTTATCCATCTTACTTCTGAGTATATTTCATTTTACAAAAATTATGAGTAAATCAAAGAGACTTCTTTTTCCAATTTATTTTCGTACATTTTATATACCTATAATAAAATTTTTTATATGAATACATAAAAACCTATTCAACTTAACACATGCAATTTCAATAATTTTGATTAAAACTCTTTATTATTTACCGGGCAATGCAAGACTTACGAATTTATTCTGTCACATGTAAATTTTTAAGTTATATTTTTCATATTAAAAATAAATACAAGCGAAGCGTATCCAGTTCAGTTATTTTAACCATTAAAATTTACATTATTAATTTAAATTAATTTTGACTCTATATTATTTATTTTTTAATTTACACTTAATTTGTATTCAATTCATTGATTTTTAGTGTATAAAATGCTAAATTAAATTTAGATTTTTATTAAATAAACTAAGCTATGATTTAGTTGAAAAGAGGTGCTTTTTTATGCCGGCTTTCGGAAGACATGGCGGCCCTGGTGGTCCTCGCCCAGGTCCAGGAGGCCCTCGCCCCGGCGGCTTCTTTGGCGGTCCCCGTCGTCGTCCGCCTATGGCTCCCCCACCGCCTCCTCGTGGCTTTTTTGGTAGTCGCCGTCGTCCACCTATGGGGCCCCCGCCACCTAGGCGCCCTTATGGGTATGGTTGCCTTGGTTGCGCGATCTACATTCTTGGTGCACTTGCAGTTACTACAGGGATTTTCTTACTTATTTTTTAATTTTTGTGCAGATCCATCAAAAGAAAAACCCGGGTAAACCGGGTTTTTCTTTTATTTAAATTAATTCTACTCAGCGAATCTGCCCATCTCCGGAAATCAAATATTTATACGTTGTCATTTCCGCTAAGCCCATTGGACCACGAGCATGCAATTTTTGTGTGCTAATACCAATTTCTGCACCAAACCCAAATTCACCACCATCAGTAAAACGTGTTGATGCGTTAACATAAACCGCCGCTGCATCTACTCTTTGCTGAAAATATTCTGCCGCTTCATAAGAGGAAGTAACAATCGCTTCAGAATGTTTTGTGCCGTAGGTATTGATATGATTCACTGCCTCTTCAAGATTTTTTACAATTTTCATTGCAATAATATAGTCCAAAAATTCCGTAAAATAATCTTCTTCAACAGCCGGCAAAATATCCGGATCATATCTCTGACAAATCGAGCATCCGCGCATTTGTACCCCGGCTTTTTTCAGGCGAGCAATAATAATCGGCAAAAAAGCAGGTGCAATATCCTGATGGATCAATAAATTTTCTGCCGCGTTACACACCGATGGTCGAGAAACCTTTGCATTAATAACAATATCTGCAGCCATTTGCAAATCTGCACTAGCATCGACATAAATATGACAGTTGCCGACACCTGTCTCAATAACAGGAATATGGGAATTTTCAACAACAGCCTTAATCAGTCCCGCACCACCCCGAGGAATCAAAAGATCTATATATTGTCTTTGTGTCATAAGATAAGTCGTCACCTGACGGTCGATATTCGCAATAAAAGCAATCGCTCCCTGGGGTAACCCTGTACAAATTGCCGCTTCCTGCATAGCCTGTACTATTGCAATATTGGATCGTAAAGCTTCTCGACCACCTTTTAACACAGCAGCGTTGCCTGTTTTAATGCATATAGCTATCGCATCCGCCGTTACATTTGGGCGAGCCTCATAAATCATTCCGACGACACCAAACGGCACACGTTTTTTTAAAATACGGATACCACTTTTGGCAGTACTTCCGCCAATAACTTCACCAACCGGATCCTGCAACCGAGCAATTTGGCGTATAGCATCCGCCATCGCTCCAATTCTTTTTTCATCTAATGCAAGACGATCTAAAAAAGCCTTTTCTTTTCCTTCACTACGTGCTGTCTGTAAATCCTGTGCATTTGCCTGCAAAATCATTTCACTATTTTTTTCCAAAGCATCCGCCATTGCCAATAAAATTTGTTCTTTTTTTATCGAAGGAAGCAGCGCCAATTCTAAAGAAGCAGCTTTCGCATCTTGTAACTGTTTTAAAACCCGTTCCATATCGCCTGTTCCGTCTCCAATCTATATTTATCTTTTACTATTCTATTATAAATTATCATATATGAAAACTCTGGAATTCTCAACAGAAAAATTTTTGTATTTATTGCTTTCCTCTTATCTGAATCTGCTTAATATAACTTCTGACCTCTGCAATGCTTCCAAAAACTTTTCCTTGTTGTAACGCATATATCTCTGCCGCCCATAGCTCCTGTTGAGGAATATCAAATACTTCTATCTGCTCGTTTTCCCCACTACCAAGTAAAGCCCGATAAACACAAAGCTGTTCCCCTTCCAAATAAACAACCAAGTGTTCTGGGCAATAACCATCAAGGCGCTTTGTTAATACAACTTCTTTTGCCGAAAAAGAAGTAATTGAAACCGCACCCAATTGTTCACGCAACTCTTGTTTATCTAATCCGACATAATCAGCCGGCATTTCCTGTTCTTCTTTTATTGTATGCCCACATAACTTATATTCATAGCACATGATCAGTTTACTGGTCAGCGCAATAAACTCCGTATCTGTCACCTGTGCTGCCTCTACCTGCCCACTGATTTCAGGAGAATTCGCCGCCACAAACATTCCAGCAGCCCAACATAAAACAAATATAATTGCTAAAACCCATTTCGTTTTCTTTTTCATAAAAAACGCATACCACCTTTTTTTGATAGTATGCGCTGCCATCTATTATTTTTATTCTTGTTTTTTCTGCATTGCCTGTTCAAGTAGGGCAATTAACTCTTTTTTATCTGTTTTTCCATGAATTACACGCCGTCCATCCAAAAAAACAGCCGGCAAATAATAATAATCATAAGCCTGTGCATCCGGTTGCCCGTCTTCCAGCAAAGAGAGTTCTGTTCCTTCTTTTGCCTGATAGCGAGCCAAATATTCGGCTAACAAACCGCAATATGGACATAAAGGTTTAGTAATTATGGTCAGTTTCATTTCGGGCCTCCTTGCATTTACACAAAAGAAAACTCACTTTTGTCATTCTTTTATGTATGTAACGCCCTTATGCTTCCATTTCTGCATTATGATAGACATTTTGGATATCATCATTTTCTTCTAACATATCCAGCAACCGTTCTATATTTTCATATAATGAAGGATCAGGAATCACCGTATTTTGAGGAATGCGACTAATCTCCGCCGAATCCAGGTGATAACCTGCTTCAACAAGCGCATCTCTCACTTCTCCCAGTACAGTAACATCCGTCGTAATTTCAAAGATATCTCCTTCATTAGAGAAATCATCTGCACCTGCTTCCAACGCAGCCATCATCAATTCTTCCTCATCGATATTACCATCATTTTCCACAGTGATGAGCCCCTTTGTATCAAACATCCATGCAACACATCCTGTTGCACCAAGTGAACCACCATTTTTATCAAATGCATGGCGTACATCTGCAGCCGTACGATTCTTATTATCTGTCAATGCTTCAGCGATAACCGCTACACCACCCGGCGCATAACCTTCATAAATAATATTTTCGTAATTGACTTCGGCTCCTTCTCCCGATGCTTTTTTAATAATACGACTAATGTTTTCATTTGGCATATTATTCATCTTTGCTTTAGCAATAGAATCTCTTAATCTGGAGTTCGTATTTGGGTCAGGTCCGCCGCCTTCCTTGATCGCGACAGCGATTTCCCTGCCCAGCTTAGTAAAAACTTTCCCTCTGGCAGCATCCGTTTTTTCTTTTTTTCTCTTAATCGTTGACCATTTGGAATGACCTGACATCTGCTTTACCTCCATAATTTTTTATAACTTATAGAGTTTAGCACAAAAATAGACAGCAATCAAGGGATAAAGTTAGCGAAATCAGATAAATCCGCAACATTAGCATATGTTTCGGGAACGCTTCCAATAATTACTGCTTCAGAAATTAATACCTCAGTGCTAACTTCAACCATTTTTGATGAAGCACCGCAAATCATACGAATATTAGCTTTTAAAACAATATATATTTTATAGCGCGTCTGATTAATTCCAGCTGTCTCAAACTCTGTATAAAATCCAGCTGTCGCTGTTCCTGCCTGTTGTATTTTTACTTTAATCTTCGGACCTTTCCCGGAAAACAATTTTGATCCCAAAACGTTACCCAACGGCACTTGAATTGCGCTCTCAGTAAATTGAGCAATTTTATCTTTGGCAGCAATAGCACACCTATTGGCAATTTCATTAATTGCCATGGTATCCATACTCAACATGGAAATGCGATTGTTATCATCCTTTTCTATATGAATTAACTGAGCCGTCATATCCTCTTGCCCAAGGATTTCTTTTACTGCGCTGTTCATAATGCCAAGTGCCTGATTGGAAACAGCTGCCTCCCCAAGCATCATCACGTTAGGCATTAGCCCGATATGGATCAGCGCATATCCGCCTGCAAGTAATATACATAGTGCAACAATCAACAGATAAAACCTGCGTTTCCTTTTTTTGCGCACATTCCGTTCCTCCTCCCTCTTTTGAAGAAAAAAGTAAACTTTACTAAAACTACGTGTCAACTTCGGGTTTCTGTGTTATAATATGCTATATTTATCATATTCGTGCTGCTCATAATGCAGTTTGGAGGAATTATGGAAAATAAACCAAGCGTATTCCGTAGTTTAATCAAAAAAATTCGCATCTTTTTTATCAATTTATGGAAAAATATTAAAAAGAAAACACAAGAATGTGTTGTCACCGTACGGAATTTTTTCCATAAAAAAACAATGAAGAATAAATCTTTACAAGGCACTACGCAAGAAGCCACAATGGTATTTGATTCCCAAAAAATTCAACAATCTTCCGTTGAGTCTAATATACTGCTCTCAGAAAAATGGGGAAAGCTGTTTAAACCCAAACAACAAAAACCATTATATGTTCTAGGTATTGTTTTAACAACATTAAAAATATTGGGAATTTGCCTGGTTATGATTGTTATTGCTGCAATAGGTGCGGTTTTTGGTGTTGCCAAAGCTTATTTAGGTACAACGCCGGAACTTGATTTGATAGAAATCAGCGATAATGACCTGACTTCTTATATTTATGATTGTAACGGTAATCTCATTACAACCTATGCCGGCTTAGAAAACCGGGATTACGCACCGATTGAAGAAATTCCATTACTATTACAGCAGGCAGTCGTTGCGATTGAAGATATCCGTTTTTATTCGCACCAAGGTATTGATCTTAAGGGGTTAATGAATGCCTTTTTAGGTAATCTTTCTTCCTCATCGGTTAGCGGCGGTAGCACAATTACTCAGCAATTAATCAAAAATAAGCTTTTAACTACCGAAAAATCTTATAAGCGTAAAATTCAAGAAATGAGTTTGGCTATTCAGTTGGAAAAAGTCTATACCAAAGACCAAATTCTTGAAGCATATCTCAACTCAATGCCTCTTGGCGGAACAAATTACGGCGTTAAAGCTGCTGCATTAGACTATTTTGGAAAAAGCCTTGATGAATTGACTTTAAAAGAATGTGCATGCCTTGCCGGCGTTACACAATACCCGTGGCTTTACAGCCCCAGACGAGCAATGTATGTCACCCATAAAATGGATCAACTTAATGAGCGCATTAACACAGTATTAAAACGCATGTATCAAAGCGGTTATATTACCAAACAAGAAATGGAAGAGGCAATGGCTGAAGAGTTAGTTGTTTTGGAACATTCCATTGTCACTGATCTATATGATATGCCGCATTTTGTCGAATACGCCATCTATGACGTGACAACACATCTTTTAAAAGTACGTGATCAAGAAGATACTACAGCCAATCGCAATGCAATCAGCAATGAATTGCGTACTAGTGGCTATCACATCTACACAACAGTCGATCCAGATATTCAAAATGCCGTTCAACAAACACTTTCCGAAGCATCTTATCCTAAAATGTCTGAATCCAATAGTGTGATTGTTCACTCTGATGGCACAGAAACCATTCAACCGCAGGCAACAGCTGTTGTGCTGGATCAACACACAGGAGAGTTAAAAGCGATTATTGGTTCGCGCGATGAGCCAACAACGCAGAAGTCACTTAACCGGGCCTATCAAAGCCGTATGCCTGTGGGATCTTCTATTAAACCCATTACAGTATATGGTCCTGCTTTTGATGCAGGTTGTGGGCTTGGCACAATTATTGAAAACATACCTGTTGCCATTCCCGGTTGGGGAACAGCAAAAGGGCATCCGACTACCAGTGTAGGGACATATGGGCCAACGACAATCCGTAAGGGTATTGTCAGTTCGCTTAATATTGTCGCTGCACGAACACTTATGACAAAAGTAGGAATTGAAAATTCCTATAATTATTTGGTTGAATTGGGCGTATCCACTAAATCAATTAATGCCGATGGTGTAGGCTTGGCCTTGGGAACAAGCGGAATTACCGTCATTGAAATGGCAGGTGCATATGGATGTATTGCTAACGGTGGCATGTATCTTGAACCGCTTTCTTTTAGTAAGGTTGTCGATAGTTATGGCAATACTGTTCTTGATGCCAATGAGGTTCGCGAAACAAAGCAGGTTTATCAGCCCTCTTCTGCCTATATGCTTGTTGATGCACTTGTTAATGCCGTTGACAGCGGTACCGGCTGGAGAGCAAAAATTTCCGGGATCACAACCGCAGGAAAAACAGGAACCAACCATGATAACCGCGGTGTGTTCTTTGCAGGTATGACTGCATATTACACCAGTACACTTTGGATTGGCCACGATGAATATAAATCTCTTCCAAGCGCATATGGCGGCGATACAGCAGCTCCAATCTGGAAAACATATATGACTAAGATTCATGAAGGACTTGAAAATAAAGATATTTTAGAAGGCAGTGCTTCATCTTACGGTGTCGTAAGAAAGACAGTGTGTGCTGTTTCAGGCAAACGTCCTGTTGACGGTTGCCCAACTATAACTGACTACTTCCCTAAAAATGGCGGCCCGACAAAAAGTTGCGATATGCATGTCAGTGCAACAATATGTTCTGTTACCGGAGAGTTAGCTGGTATTTATTGCCCTGCCGAAGTATTGACTACAGGTACAGGCATTTATATCCCGGAAGGTTCTCCGTATGCACGGCTTTCGCAGGATCAGTTGTTATCAATCTTCCCCAATTTGTTAACTAATGTTACAAGCGGCAGTTTGGAAGATGGTTCGGACGGAACAACTCGCATTTGCTCTTATCATACTTATGAATGGGCTGTTGAACAGGAGTTAATCACCGCCGCTAAACAAGAAGCACAAACAACTCTCAACTTGGTAACACAATTTTTAAATAAATACCAGACACTTTTAACAACAGATCTGCTTAACCAACTAAATAATGCGGTCAACACATTGAATAACAGTATAAATGCAGCGGAACCTTCTTCAGTAACCATTACCAATGCTACTTCTGCACTGAAAAATCTACTCCAAACACTGCAAAATTATGTTGATCAACTCCAGCCCCAGCCGCCGACCGTAGACCCTGATCCTGATCCTGATACTGGATCGGGAACCGGTGATTCGGGTTCTGCTACAATAACTCCGGCTGCATAGTAAAAAAAATATTGATTTTTATCCCTTAAAAAAGAGGCAATCTA
>CALVMT010000066.1 GCA_944347775.1 uncultured Clostridia bacterium
CTCTCACCATTAAATTCGTTGTTTAAGATATTTAATTGCTCCGCATCATTTACAGTTGCTATTCTTACCATTACAACCTCCATAAATTATTATCTATTCGACCTATTCAAGTTTATCGGTCTGTTTAATCATATCATACGGCTTCAATTTATACAAGAACAGTCCCGGCAGACATTACTGCCGGGACTGAAACTGTTTTTCGAACGCTCCCGATTATTGCAGGGGTTTTTATTATTATCTTCTTCTCTTTTTCGTGTTTCTCCGCTCAATTTCAAAATTATGCTGTCTTTTTTTCTTCTTGTTCAATCCCCGTATCACATTCGTATCCTCTTTGGGAACAACAACCATAAAGGGAATATTTGCCCTTTTTGCAGGTATAGGCTGAAGCGCCTGCTTGGAAACATTGAGGAGCAACCCCATCATCGCCAAAAAAATCACAACGCCGGATCCACCGTAACTGATAAACGGCAAGACAACACCGGTCGGCGGGCACAATCCGATGTTTACCATGACATTGACACAAACCTGTATGGCCAGAGCAGCTGTTGATCCTGCTGCAATCAATAGTCCGGTTAAATCCGGTGCATTAATTGCAATAATTACCCCGCGCCAGATCAGCAATGCAAACATGCCGAGCAAAATAATGCATCCAAACAATCCCGTTTCTTCCGCAATAATCGCAAAAATAAAGTCAGATTCCCGATAAGGCAAATACAGTAGCTTTTGCATACTGTTTCCAAGGCCTCTGCCGAATAACCCACCGGCGCCAATAGAGTAAAGGGATTGCTTTAACTGCCAACTATTATCCGGATCAAATAAAGCTTCAATTCGGCTAATCCGGTATGGCTCCATGACAAGAAATATTGCCCCGGCAACAATACCTACTCCAATCATTGCCCCAATAAACTTTGTCTTCGCGCCTCCCGCCCATAACATGGAAACAACAAGCGCGCAAATACATGCAATCGCACTAAAATTTGGCTGAAAGAAAATAACTCCGCAAATCAACAGTAGAATAACTAGATATGGATAAAATAACCCGTTCCAGAAATTACGCATTCTTCTCGGATCCTCGCCAAGCGAACAAGCAATATAAATAATCAGTCCGATTTTTACAATTTCCGAAGGTTGGATACTAATACCCACGTTAATCCAACGGCGAGATTCGTTAATCGTTACGCCAATAGGCGTATATACCAGCCCGAGCGTAACAATCGAAGCTATAAATATCCATATATAAGGCTTGGAGAATATCGGCCTGTTTTTATATTGCCCGGATTCCATTTTTTTCGGATCATACCGAAGGGAAATCAGGCAGTGATAATCGAAATTCATTAAAAAAAACATGGCGATACCGCCAAGAGCTACGCAAAGTAACTGCTTAATAAAATAATAAGCCTGCGACTCCCCGTTTATCTCTGAAACATAATAGCTGGAAGAGTAAACCATGACCAACCCAAACGCAACCAGGCCGACGAGCAAAATAATCACCGTATAGTCAAACGTGCGCTTATAGACAACTCGGTTTTCTACTTCCACAACCTTTCTATCCCTATACACGTCACGTTTTTGCCTGCTTCGCGAATGCGAACGGCCAGCCGAAGGCCTTTTTTCCTCTTGACGCCTGTTTTCCATCGGTATGATTTTTGCCATCTTTTTTCCCCTACAAACAATTTATAATGCGTTAACAATCTGCTTAAAGACTGCTCCGCGCTGTTCAAAATTATCAAACATATCCCAGCTTGCGCATGCAGGCGATAACAACACATTGCCTCCTCTTGGCGCAGCATGGTAAGCCATATTCACCGCCTGTTCAAAAGTGTCAGCCAACCAAATGTGCTGAACACCGGCCCTTTTTGCCGCTTCCAGTATCTTTTTTTGCGTTGCGCCCAAAATAACAATTCCCTTGATCTGTTCGGTAAAATGAGCAA
Organism: uncultured Clostridia bacterium; assembly: GCA_944347775.1. Taxonomy (GTDB): domain Bacteria; phylum Bacillota; class Clostridia; order Christensenellales; family Christensenellaceae; genus QANA01. The sequence continues at coordinate 1,932 of CALVMT010000066.1, forward strand.
ACATTTCGTCAAATTCGCTGTGCTTGTCATATCCACCCAGAATCAAAATTGTGGGCCTTGTCATCGTTTCTATCGCCTTAATGGTAGAATCAGGGTTAGTTCCTTTTGAATCATTAATAAAAGAAATCCCATTAACTTCTTTTACAAATTCTATCCGATGCTCTACTCCGGGAAAGGTCTTTAAAGTATATGCGACAATTTTCGCTGATATGCCCCGGCACATCGCCAGGCAAGTCGCAGCAAGCGCATTTTCCAAATTATGGTTGCCGGGAATTTTAATCTGATCAATCGCACAGACTTCTTCTTCCCTGCCGTCCATCCTGAAAACGATTTTCCCCCCACGCACAAAAGCGCCTTGCTCTACTTCCTTTTTCCTGCTAAACAGCAGCAGGCGCGAGTGAATCTTTTTTATCTGCTGCGCCGTAATCGGATCATCAAGATTCAATATTGCGTAATCTTTGGGCTGCTGGTTTTCAAACGCCTTCATCTTGCAGGCAATGTAGTATTCCATCGTCCCAAAGCGGTCCTGATGATCCTCCGTAATATTTAAAAGTGCAAACGCACGCGGGCGAAAAGTCTTTATTGTTTCCAACTGCAATGCCGCAATTTCCGCAACAATAAAATCATTCTTTCGGGTTTGCTGCGCATATTCGCATATAGGCAGACCGATATTTCCCAAGACATAAGTAGTTCTCCCCGAATTTTTATATATTTCTCCGGTTAGTGCCGTCGTTGTGGTTTTACCATTTGTCCCACCGATTCCGATAAATTCCGCTTGTGCCGCCTGATACCCCAGCTCAATTTCCGAAATCACTTCTTTTTTCTGTTCTATAGCTATTAGAATAAAAGGCTGCTTAAACGGTACGCGCGGGCTCAATACAAAAATATCTGTCCACGCTCCCGCCTGTTCAGGAAAAAAAAAAAAAAAATCGACT
>CALVMT010000067.1 GCA_944347775.1 uncultured Clostridia bacterium
ACAATTTTCCGGTGGCGATAGCTAAGAGGATCCACCTGTTCCCATTCCGAACACAGAAGTTAAGCTCTTAAACGCCGAAAGTACTTGGCTGGCGACGGCCTGGGAGGATAGGTAGCTGCCGGTTTAAAATTTCCCTATAACCACGGGAACTCCTTTGCATAGCTTAGGAGTTTTCGTTGTTTATAGGGATTTTTTTTAAAAATATAAAGGTAAAAATTTTTTAAAAAGAGAACACCTTGCCGCAAGCACATTTAAAATGTATAATTTAACATATGGAAAAAGGCAGATAATGTTGTAGTGTTTTTGATACATGCAGTATTTTTTGCCTAAAAGATAGGCGTTAGGAAAGATGATGAAGGGTATTTTTATTAGCTTTGAGGGAATTGACGGGTGCGGAAAGACAACACAGATTGAGTTGGCGGCAACATATTTAAAGAAGAAGAGTTTGGAATTTGTGATTACACGCGAGCCTGGAGGATGTCGTATTTCCGAGCAGATTCGTACCATTTTGCTGGATGCCGAGAACATGGCGATGCGCCCAAAGACGGAAGCTTTATTGTATGCGGCTTCTCGCATACAGCATTTGGATGAGCAAATTTTGCCTGCTCTTTTAGAGGGCAAAATTGTATTGTGCGACCGTTTTTTAGATTCCAGCGAAGCTTATCAGGGTTATGGGCGAAAATTAGGATCAGGGTATATACGTGGGATTAATGCATACGCCTTAGAGCACATGCCCGATTTAACATTTTATTTCCGTTGTTCTCCAAAGCAATCCCGGGTGCGCATGGGTCCGCGGCAAACGGATCGCCTTGAACAGGAAAATATTGATTTTTTTGAACGTGTATGCGAAGGATATGAGCAGATTGCAAGCCGTGATAAAGAGCGTATTTTTTGTATTGACGCAACAGCAAATATAGAAAAGATTGCGGAGCAGGTCCAGAGGCATATACAAAACCGCCTGTCTAAGGAGGAATAGATGCTTATGTCGTATTCTGTGCGTAGCTTTTTAATGGATAGCGCTAAAAATCCTGCTTCAGCATATTGTATTTCTGCAAAAGCACCGGAGGATGCTGTACGGGCGGCCAGAGAGTTTTGTCAGAGGATTTTTTGCGAGAGCCACACAGCATGCGGAACGTGCTTGCCATGCCGTAAATTTGAAGCAGGAAATATGGTTGACTATCTTGAAATTGGTGTTCAGGAAGGACAAGATCAGATACGTATCGGGGAAGTACGTGGCATCGCAGAGTTTTTGTCGGGCGCGGCATATGAAGGGGGATATCGTTGTATTCATGTTGTTTATGCGCAGAGATTAACCGTACAGTCGCAAAATTTTTTACTCAAGACGATAGAAGAACCGCCAAACAATGTTGTTTTTGTTTTTTCTGTTGATGCAATACATAAATTGTTGCCGACAATTCGTTCAAGATGTATGGAAATGGTATTGGAATCACTGCCCAGAAAAGAGGTATTTCAACAGTTATGTAAGAAGGGAATTCATGAACAACAGGCTGCTTATATTGCTGCATGGGCGGGTGGTTCATTGATACAAGCAGAGAAAATTCTGGCTGACGAGCAATTGGCGCAGATACGCCAAAAGGCAACTGCTATTGCACTTCGTTTGGCGACAAAACGAAATCCGTCGATGTATTTATTAGAGCAGGACTTTCTTTCGGCAGGAAAGAGAATGCCGGAAATATTATATGCAATTGCTTCATTGTTTGCCGATGCTGCTTTGTGGCCATGTAGTGAACTAATGCTGAATAATCCGGATGCGGTGCAAACAATTGATGTTTTGGCTCGCCAATTTACATTGCCTCAAATACAGCGTATAATAGAGTTATTGAATCAGCGTACTGAACGGAAATTGCGTTATCCACAATTTCGGGATGATTTGATGATAAAAAGCCTGATTTTTGACATATTGGAGGTAAGGGCGTGGTAGATGTAGTCGGTATACGATTTAAAAAAGCCTGTAAAATATATTATTTTGACCCTAAGGATGTTTTATTGCAGACGGGGGACGGTGTTATTGTAGAAACAGTAAAAGGAATTGAATACGGTGATGTTGTGATAGGCCGTCGCCAAGTGGCGGATAACGAAATAGTTAAGCCGCTAAAACCTATTATTCGTAAAGCAACGGACAAAGATAAACAGCGGCTTTTGGAAAATAAAAGAAAAGAAAAAAAAGCATTTGAAATTTGTAAAGAAAAAATTGCCAAGCATAATCTTGAGATGAAGCTGATTTGTGTGGAATATACATTTGACTGTAGTAAGATTATTTTTTCCTTTACGGCAGAAGGTCGGGTGGATTTCAGAGAATTGGTCAAAGACCTCGCTGCAGTTTTTAAAACACGTATTGAATTACGGCAAATTGGGGTACGAGATGAAACAAAAATGATCGGCGGACTTGGCCCTTGCGGACGCCCTGCATGTTGCTCTGTTTTTCTGGGAGATTTTCAACCGGTGTCCATTAAAATGGCAAAAGAACAGAATTTATCGCTTTCGCCGACAAAGATCAGCGGATTATGCGGAAGACTGATGTGTTGCCTGAATTATGAACAGGCATATTACGAAGAATTGCAGGCGGTTTTGCCCAAAATTGGTGCGGAAGTGCGTACGCCGGATGGAAAGGGCGTTGTGATGGACACAAATGCGATAAAGCAACTAGTCAAAGTAAAAGTCGAAGTAGGAGAGGATGAAACAGATATCCGCGAGTATGCGATTGACGCGATTAGGATTTTAAGAAAAAATGCGAGGAAAGACCAGAATCAGAATGTACAAAGTACGCAGCCAACAGAAGAACAAAACGGATAATGAAATGTCTGAAAATTTTGTGCAGGGCAGTATTGCAATTTATATAAAGCATGTTAAAATAAAAGCGTTAATATAAACGGGAGGTATGTTACCATGGCATATAGAATTACTGACGAATGCATTTCTTGCGGTTGTTGTGCAGCAGAGTGCCCCGCAAACGCAATTTCCGAAGGCGATACAAGTTATGTGATCGATCCGGATCTGTGCTTGGAATGTGGCGCATGCGCTGGTGTTTGCCCAAATGACGCAATCGTTGAGGAGTAACCCTACAAGCGGCATAAAAAGGTTGTTTTGCCGCAAGGGCGCGTATATGCGAAAAAATACTGTATTTTTAATTAAAACGGCATCAGTTATGCTGATGCCGTTTTTCTTATTTCTATCTGTGATCTATATCGCATTCAAGTAGGAATAGAGTAGAAAATAAAGAATAAATTGAAAATCTTATGAATTTAGCGTATCATGGATAACATAATTGTCGTTTGACGGCAGCCGGGAGGGTATATGCAACTTGCTTCGGATGAACAACTGGTAGATCTGCAATTTGCAGGATTGCAATTGATACAAAATAGCAGGGTACTAAAAATCGGCACGGATAGCGTGTTGTTAGCTTCGTTTATTCGCCTGCGCAAGCAGGAGAAGCTTGTGGATTTGGGGACAGGAACGGGAATTTTACCGGTTTTGCTTTCCGGGAGAGTACAGGCGCAGATGATTGGTATTGAATTACAATCGTCGGCTGTCGAACTGGCACGCCGGAACGTGCGCCTGAACGGACTTAAACATGTTCGGATTATCCAGGGAGATTTAAAAGATGCTCTTCGACTTGCAGGTCAGGCGGATGTTGTTTGCTGTAATCCGCCATATGATAAGCCTGCGGCGGGAGAAATGAAAGCGCAGCAGGAATTGCAAATTGCACGGTATGAAGTCGCATGCACGTTAGAAGACGTTGTCCGAAGCGCCTCTTCGCTATTATCCACCGGAGGCAGGTTTTATATGATACACCGCGCAGTTCGACTCGCAGAGATTATCTATTGTATGAAAACATATCGTCTTGAGCCTAAGCTTCTGCGGCCGATTTGCAAGAATGCGGGTGCCGAGCCGAGATATATTCTGATTCAGGCCAGCAAAGACGCGGCAGAAGGGATGCGCCTTTTGCCATCGCTTGTGATTTACGGACAGGATGGACAATATACGGAGGAAATGCGGCGTATTTATCATATGGAGGAATAAAAATGACATACGGAAAGCTATATATTGTATCGACGCCGATCGGTAATTTACAGGACATGACTCAAAGAGCGATACAAACGTTAAATGAGGCGGACTGCATAGCTGCGGAGGATACGAGACATACGGCGCAGTTGTTAAATAGTTTTGGTATAAAAAATAAATTGGTGAGCTTTCATCAGCATTCAAAGCGCGAAAGAGCAGAAGAACTATTATCTATGTTGCTTGCAGGGAAGGATATTGCATTGGTTAGCGATGCGGGAACGCCGATTATTTCCGATCCAGGAGAGGAGTTGACTAAGCTTGCAGCACAGGCAGGTATAGAAATTTTGAGCGTACCCGGAGCTTGTGCTGCGATAGCTGCGCTGACAGTTTCAGCAATTGGAGCGCAGAAATTTGTCTTTGAGGGGTTTTTGCCTCGAGACAAGACGCGGGAGACCGCGCTAAGGCATGCGCTAGAACACCCTTATACGACAATTTTGTATGAAAGCCCACATCAACTGCGAAAGACGTTGGAAGAAATTGCCCGAATAAGCCCAGACAGGGAAATAGCGGTTTGTAAGGAGTTGACGAAAGTACATGAAACAGTTTTCCGCGGAATGGCGGAAGAATTATGGCGGCAAAGTGAAGGCTGGGAAATCCGAGGGGAATACATTCTTGTGATTGACGGGGCTCAAATAATGCAACGCGAGGTGACAGATGAGATGATTTTGGAGACGATATGCAGTTATAGAAAGCAGGGCCTGCGCGATAAAGAAACGGCGCAGCAGGCAGCAAAGCAGCTTGGCGTCGGAAAGAATCGTGTATATCAACTGATGCTTGAACACAAAAAACAACGCTAAATTTTTTTCCGTTTTACTGTAGTTTTGTATGATAAAAGAACTAAAGAGCACCCTAAAAGGGTGCTCTTTATGTTGGAAAAAATATTAAATTAAAATTCTTGTGAGAGTTTTTTTGCACAGGATCGGCAGATTGTTTTTCCTTGAAATGTTGTCAGATCATTGGTTTGCCCGCAAAAGATGCAGTTTGGCGCATATTTTTTTAATATAATGGAGTCATTTTCCACAAAAATCTCAAGTGCATCTTTGCAAGCAAGCCCCATTGTGCGGCGTAATTCAATAGGAAGAACAATACGACCCAGCGAGTCCAATGGGCGAACAATCCCTGTTGATTTCATGATGGCCTCCAATCAGTCTTAAATTTCTTATATTGTACAATATTTTGTTAAATCATACAATATTTTTATGACAAATCGCAAAAAAAATTACTTTTACAAAAATAATAAGTAAATATGACGGATATGGAATAAAAGAGTAATATTTTTGGAATATTTTAATTCAATTTTTGCATAGAGATAATAGAGAAAAAGGCAGGAATCTGGCATGGCAACAACAGTTTGGGTAGTAATGATATTGGGTGGAATGATACTGGGGATTTGTAACGGAACGTTAGAAGAAATTTCTTCAGCTGTTCTCGGTGCAGCAGGTGAAGCGGTAACTTTATGTGGGTCTCTGCTCGGGATATACTGTCTGTTTATGGGATTGATGCGCATAGCGGAAAAGACGGGATTTGCTGGATGGATGGCAAAAGGATTCCAGAAGCCGCTTAGTTTGTTGTTTCCCTCTCTTAGGCATAATGCACAGGTTTTGGGAAGTATTTCCATGAATGTTTGTGCAAATATGCTTGGAATGGGGAATGCCGCGACACCTTTTGGGCTTAAAGCCATGAGTGATTTACAAAAAATAAACAAAAATCCGTTGATTGCAAGCGATGATATGTGTATGTTTATTCTGCTAAATACGGCATCGGTGCAGCTATTACCGCTGACACTGATTTCCATGCGAGTAGCTGCGGGAGCGCAGCAACCCTGGGATATTACGCTTGGCAGTTTTCTGGTTACACTGGTCAGTGCAATTTTGGCAGTCATTGGCGGAATAATGGCGAGAGGAAGACGAAAATGAATACGCTTTCCGGAATTATTTCATTAATTGCGCTGCCGCTGTTTATGGCAGTAATTTTAATTTTGGCTTTGATACGCAAAGTGGACGCTTATCAGTGCTTTGCTGAAGGGGCACGCGGAGGAATCGGACTTTGTATTCGTACGCTGCCTCATATTATTGCCATGATGGTTGCGGCAAGAATATTTGAAGCGGCGGGAGGATTTGCTCTGTTGAGCAAGATATTTTCCTTTGTTTTGGAACCGTTCGGTATTCCGGCGGCATTATTGCCGCTCATTGTTACACGCCCGTTTTCAGGGAGCGGCGCTTTGGGGATTTTAGCGGGCATTCTTTCGGCATTTGGGCCGGATTCCTTTGAGGCAAGAGCAGCCTGTTTATATATGGGAAGTTCGGAGACGTTATTTTATGTTGTCTCGCTGTATTTTGGCAGTGTGCACATTCAAAAGACACGCTATACTATTCCGATTGCCCTGGCGGCGGATTTTGCTGGTGTATTTTTTGCCTGTTTGTTTGCCAATCTCCTTTTTTAAAAATTTTTTTATGATGTGTAGGAAATTGCGGTAAAGCCTTGAAGCTGGAAGCGGATTGGGATATAATTTTAACATTAACTATTATTAGAAAATACCAAACAAAAGGAGGAGTACGATGAGCAAACCTACATTTTACATTACGACGCCCATATATTATCCGAGCGATAATCTGCATATCGGGCATACTTATTGCACGGTAGCGGCGGATGCAATGGCTCGTTTCAAACGGCAGACAGGCTATGATGTCATGTTCCTTACGGGAACGGACGAACACGGACAAAAAATTGAAAAGAAAGCGGCGGATGCAGGCATGATGCCTAAAGAATATGTAGACCATATTGTAGACGGCATTCATAAGCTCTGGAAGCTCATGAACATCTCCAACGATGATTTTATACGTACTACGGAGCCCCGCCATGAAAAAGCGGTGCAGAAAATTTTTAAACAACTGTATGATCAAGGAGATATTTATAAAGGACAATATGAGGGATGGTACTGTACGCCCTGCGAATCTTTTTGGCTGGACAGGCAGTTGAAAGATGGCAAGTGTCCGGATTGTGGGAGACCTGTGCAAAAGGCAAAAGAAGAAAGTTATTTTTTCAGGCTTTCAAAGTATGCGCCGAGATTGATTGAACATATTAAGACACATCCTGAGTTTATTCAGCCTGTTTCACGCGCAAATGAAATGCTGCAAAATTTCTTGCTACCTGGGCTTGAAGATTTGGCTGTTTCTCGAACTTCATTTAAATGGGGTATTCCCGTTCCTTTTGATGACAAGCATGTCATTTATGTTTGGATCGATGCGTTGTCAAACTATATTACGGCGCTTGGCTATGGCAGTGAGGATAACTCTAAATATCAAAAATATTGGCCGGCGGATGTGCATTTGGTAGGCAAGGAAATTATCCGCTTCCATACGATTATTTGGCCTGCGATGTTGATGGCGCTCGGGCTGCCTTTACCTAAACAAGTCTATGGGCATGGCTGGGTTATTCTAGACGGAGGCAAAATGAGTAAATCTAAAGGCAATGTCGTGGACCCGGTCATGTTGGCAGAACGCTATGGCGTAGATGCACTTCGTTATTTCCTGCTGCGGGATATGCCTCTTGGGCAGGACAGCCTGTTTTCCAATGAAATTTTAATTAATCGCATTAATGCGGATCTGGCAAACGATCTTGGAAATTTGCTTTCCAGAAGCCTGTCAATGGCGGAAAAGTATTTTGACGGCGTTGTTCCTGCACCGCAACAGCAGGATGCGCAGCAGGATCAGCCGATTGTTACGATGGCGGCACAATTGCCGGGAAAATTGGAACAACTAATGAATGGTATGCGCTTAGCGGAGGCGTTGACAGCAATTTTTGATTATACCGGCGCGCTCAATAAATATATTGATATTACTGCACCGTGGGTGCTTGCTAAAGAAGAGGCGAATAAGCCGCGTTTGGCAACGGTGATTTATCATTTGCTTGAGGGGCTGCGCATTGTAGGCGTAGCGCTGAAATGTTTCCTGCCGGATACGGCGGAAAAAATTCGCGCACAATTAAATGTTACGGAGCAAGACTTTACGTGGCAGAGCATTCTTGACTATGGGGCAACGAAGACTGGTACAAAGCTAAAAAAGGGAGAAGCATTGTTCCCACGTATTGATGTCAAAAAGGAGTTGGAAGAACTTGCAGCACTAGAGAAAAAGGCAAAGCAAAATTTGGCTGCAGATTCCCAAATGGAGCCATTTAAGCCGGAAATTAGCTACGAAGAGTTTGATAAGTTGGATTTGCGTACGGCAAAAGTAATTGCCGCGGAAGAGGTCAAAAACAGTGATAAGTTGCTTAAACTGACAGTTCAGCTTAGCGATCAACAGCGGACGATTGTTTCAGGTATTCGTCCTAAATATACGGCGGAGCAGATGATAGGAAAGACGATTATCATTGTGGCAAATCTGAAACCCGCAAAAATTCGTGGTATCCTTTCCGAAGGAATGATTTTGGCCGTGGGAAATGAAGGTGTCGATGCGTTGATCGAAACCGATCTTCCGGTAGAGAGCGGGGTTTCCGTTCATTGATGCGTTTAATTGACTCTCATGCGCACCTGTTGAGTGGGCAATTTGATGCCGACCGAACTGAATTGTTGCAAGAGCTGGCATCTAACATGGAAGCAATCATAGAATGCGCTTCTGCGCCCGAAGATTTCGCTAAAATTGAAGCTTTGATGCGAGAGTGGATATTTATCTATGGTGCTGTTGGCGTGCATCCTGAAGAAATTTCAGCCTGGAATGAGGATGCAGCGTGTCAGGTCGAAAAATATTTGCATATCCCAAAAGTTTTAGCTGTAGGAGAAATCGGCTTGGATTATCATTGGCAACCGCAGACGGCGAAGAAGCAGCAGGAAGCGTTGGATGCACAGCTGTCGATTGCCTCGGCGGCAGGGAAGCCGGTTATTTTGCATAACCGAGAGGCAACAGCAGATTTATATTCTCTTTTAGAGGCACATCGCCCCTTGCGCGGTGTAGTGCATTGTTTTGCGGACGGACCTGAAATTGCCGAAAGAGCATTGGATATGGGGTTGTATTTGGGATTTGGCGGTATTGTGACATTTAAAAATGCCGGGATTATAACTGAAAGCGTAAAATATGTACCATTGGATCGGATTTTGTTAGAAACGGATTGCCCGTATTTGGCGCCGGTTCCTCAACGAGGCAAACGCAACCGCCCGGATTATACAATATATACTGCGCAAAAAATTGCACAGGAGAAAGGGTTGTCGACTAAACAGGTTATTGCTGCGGCCAATGCCAATGCGAGGAAACTGTTTGGTTTGCCTGAGCCTGAAAAAGATGCTGAAAACCAATAAAAAACAGGGAAAAAGGCGTGTTGTCACAGAGAACTGTGACGTGCAAAAGACAGAGAGCGGCTTAGGAGAGTATCCTAAGCCACTTTTG
>CALVMT010000068.1 GCA_944347775.1 uncultured Clostridia bacterium
TATTTCCTTCCAAACCTTCTCTTGCCACTCCTTCAATGTCCTCAGTCGGTTTGTTCAAAAAGTTCTGTGCAGCCAGCTGCAATTTTCTCGGTTCATTGCTAATTTTTACATTTACTGCCGCATCAACGTTAATATTAATATAATCGGCTGTCGGAACAGCATTTGACGTCTTAATATCAACAGGCATAAGGCGTAAGTTAAGTTTATCCAACCGTTCCAAAAAAGGAACTTTCACACTTGCACGGCCAATAACTACTCGCGCATGTTTACGTAACCCGGAAATAATATAAGCCTGGTCCGGCGGTGCCTTGACATAACCCATGCAAATAATAATCAACAAGATGACTGCCCCTACAATAATTCCTATTGTGCCCATAATTTCTTCCTCCTAAAATATTTTCCTTTTTTACTTTCTGTTTACTACTTACTACATTATACGACATCTATACTAATCATAGTATATTATTGTTTGCCGCGCAATACAAACCTCCTTTTTTTCCAGATATTGTGATAAGCATAAAAAAAGACTTTTACCGCGGCCACTTACCACAATAAAAGTCTTGCTGTTTCATTCGATACGAGCAGTTGTGAACTGCTGAATTAGTCGGTTTCGAAATCACCTTTCGGTCATATCAGCTACTCCCTTTGTATTTAATTATACTAAAAACAAGAAAAATGTCAAGCATTTGCTTTTTTTTATAATCTTGCTATACTTTTAACGCAAAGAAAGGAGCTAAACAGACATGGACGAAAAAATAATAATCCAACAGATTTCTGGCATTAACACTTGTATCTATGTTTCTTCTGGGCAATCTACGATACAAAAAAGTATGCCTTGCATCTATATCGCAGGCGAAGAGGATATAAATCAAAACAAGGATTTAGTATGCTATATTGCAAAAAAATTAGAGTTTCAAATCAGGCAAAATCACATTCCTCCAGTCGTCCTTGTCTGTCCAGCAGTTCGATCATGGAATGATTGTTATTCTCCGTGGCCTGTCAAATTAGGAAATACGAGTTTTTCTGGAAAGGCTTCAGATTATTTTTCTATAATCTTTCAAAAAATACAGCCTTATCTTCAAGTCAATTTCAATTGTGCTTATTTACCGGAAGAAACATTCTTCATTGGCTACTCCTTAGCTGGGCTTGCTGCACTGTATGGCTATTTTTCTCACCCATTTTTCGCCCATTGTGCCAGTGTTTCAGGCTCATTATGGTATCCTGGCTGGCTTCCATTCCTAGAAAAAAAATGTATGCAGTTAAATGATAGGCCCGGAAAAATTTATCTTTCGCTCGGAAAAAAAGAAATAAAAACACGTTCTCTTATGATGCGCGAAAATAAATCATGTTTAGAAAATACCTATGCGCTTTTGGCTGAAACTTTAGGGCAAAAGAATGTCTATATGGAATGGAATAACGGAAATCATTTCTATGAAATTCCGGAACGCCATCTCCGTGCGGTTTATTGGTTGTTGCAAAACTCTCTGATTTTTTATCCATCATCCATTCATCAGTAATAAAAGATTATATTTTACAGGATAAACCACTGTCCTTGTATAATATTATCCTTTTCAAAAAAAAGATGGATCTGATTTAAGACCTTTTTTTTATTCGTACTCCACAACGGAGCAATTAATTTTGACTTTTGCCCATCCCCTGTCAAGCGATGAATAACCATATGGGGCGGCAATATGCGGATGCAGTCCTCTAAAAGATGAATATATTGTTCCATTTCCAATACAGAAAACTTTCCTGCCATATAATCGGACGCCAAATCTGTTCCTCGAAGAACATGTAGCAACTGTAATTTTATTCCATCTGCTCCGCTTGCAGCAATATATTGCGCTGTACGACATATCATTTGCCGTGTTTCTCCAGGCAACCCTAAAATCATATGCACCACTGTTGAAATGCCAAGATCTTTTAATTGTTTTACTGCCGTGTCGAATACACAAAGTGGATATGCCCGGCGAATATAGTGTGCTGTCTGGTCATGAATTGTCTGTAATCCCAATTCTACAAACACTGGTTTTATCGCATTCAATCTTGAAAGCAAAGATAAAACTTCATCCGGCAGGCAATCCGGTCGTGTAGCAATTGAAATTGCGCAAATATCATTGCGGGAAATAATCGGGAAAAAAATTTTTTGCAAATGCTCTATAGAAGCATAAGTATTAGTATAGCTTTGAAAATAAGCTATAAAAGAAGTATCCGCTGTCAGTTTTTGTTTCACTCGCTGTTTTGCCAATGCAATTTGCTTATCTAAACTTTCTTGTCTTTGTACACTAAAAGCGCCTGAGCCGCCATCACAAAAAATACATCCTCTTTTGCCCAAAGTTCCATCGCGATTTGGGCAGGTCATCCCCGCGTCTAAACAAAGTTTATATACTTTTTTTCCAAATTTTTCTTTCATTGCTTGATTAAAGCTTAAATATCTTTGCATAACCTTGCTCTCAGTATATTAATTGTTTTTTTATCGGAAAATGTCTATTTTTGTAGTATTTTTTTATGATATTATTTTTCTATTATATGATAAAGAAAATAACACCATGTGAGGGTAATAAAGCTTATGATCGATATCAATTTCATTCTGCGTAAACTTGGATTACATGCAAAGCTAAAAGGATATCATTTCTTCTCGACTGCTGTCCTGCTTATTCTTCAAAATGAAGATTACATGTTCGGGTTAACTAAAAGTTTGTATCCTGAAATCGCTAAACAGTATCACACCTCACCAAGCTGTGTAGACCGAAATTTGCGAACGGCTGTTCAAATTATTTGGGAACGCGGAAATATTTCCTTTCTACAGGAAATAGCTGGTTATGAGTTTTTATATAAACCAACAACCAGCGAAATGTTAGATATTCTTGTTTCCTACTGTCAATCACAACAACAAACACATCCGTCCAAAAAACATACAGTCTCTAAAAAATAAGCTTACTGCATTTGATTTTCAAATGCAAGAAAACTTGTTTATGACATAGATGGACTTAATGATTTAGGTATCGTTTTAATCGTGACTTACATAAATGTTTTATCCATTGAGTCAACGCAAAGACTCCAAGAGCTAAGATAGTTGCCTGAATCATTAGAACTTCCTTTCAACTTGTTTTTATCCCAAAGCAACATCAAGTATCATCATAACCAGAAATCCTATTGCAACACCTATTGTGCCAAAATTAAAATGTTTTTCAAAATGTGCAGATGGGATTAATTCTTCTACAACAACGTAAAACATTGCTCCAGCGGCAAAAGAGAGTAACCACGGCATAATCGTTTTTATACTCCCGGCCACCAGCACAGTTAGTATGCCAAAAATCGGTTCAACAATACCGGAAGCGCAGCCATATAAAAATGCTTTTCCAGAAGAAATCCCATTTTGCCTCAACGGAAGTGAAATTGCCGCACCTTCAGGGAAATTTTGTATTCCAATGCCAAGAGCCAATGTCATTGCAGAGGTGTATAAAGCCATATCTTGTGCTCCCCCTTGCAATGCTAATGCGCAAGATAATCCTACAGCCATTCCTTCAGGTATGTTATGCAGTGTTACTGCAAGCATCATCATCACCGAGCGATGCCACGAAAGATTTTCGTTTTCATTTTTGGCAAAACGCAAACGATACATAACCCAATCCAAAAGCATAATAAATATAATGCCCATGATCATTCCGCCGGCAGCGGGGATCCACCCGTTTATTCCATATTCCTCTGCTTCTTCTATAGCCGGGATAAGTAAACTCCATATCAAAGCCGCTATCATTACACCAGCTGCAAAACCCAAAAAAATTCGATTTAGCTTTTCACTAATATTTTTTCGAAAGAAAAAAACGGTTGCCGAACCTAATGTCGTCATCAAAAATGTAAATCCAGTCCCAACCGCAGCCCATAAAATTATTTCCTGCATTTAAGTATCCTTTCATAGGTTAGCATTTGCTAACTAATATTATTTTACGATAAATTTGTTTGTAATACAAGCTTTTTTTTCAGGGGCATGAAATGCCCCCTTATTTAACCAGGTATTTTAAGCGTCTCACCTACATAAATGAGATTTGGGTTTTTAATTTGATTTAAATTAGTCAAATACTGAATCGTTGTATTATATCTTTTTGCAATAGAATATAACGTATCGCCGGCTTTAACTGTATAGTATAAATAATCTCCTTCTTTTTGTGCCGGGATTTTTAATATCTCTCCGACATAAATTAAATTAGGATTTTTCAATTCATTAAGAGATACGATTTCTTCAACAGTAGTATCAAATTGGATTGCCAATCGATATAACGTATCTCCTTTGCGTACAGTATAAAGAATAAACTGTTCCGGCGGATTATCATCACTATAGAGTAGGACGCCTTGTGTAAAGCGATCTAAATCTACATCTCCGGAAATTCCTGAGACTCTCCCGGTATTGCTATATTGAAAGCCGACCCAGAAACTCCACGGCCCCTGAGGTACATTCGGTTCATCTACACCGTAATTTGCTACCCAGAGTCCGTAGTTTCCAAATTCCGAACTCCAAATATGGCTTGCCGCATAAGCATCTGTATAAATAATAGGCTTTACACCGATCAATTTCTCTAATTCCTGCATAAATGCAATTCCAATTTGATTAATTTGCTCTCGAGACATCCCTTTTAGTTGTTCAAAATCCATTGCAGGACGGCAATCAGCGGATTCATCTTTAATTAATTCATAAAAGAATTGTGCCTGCTGCTGCGCCTCTTGTACGTTTTTCGCAGTTACAAACAAATAAAAACCATAATGAAGGCCAGCTTCTTTTGCTTTTTTTGCATTTTCTCTAAAATAGGGGTCTTCATAATCAGCACCCTCTCCTGCTCGAATATAAACAATCTCAACGCCTGATTCTTTTAGTTTATTAAAATCGACGTCTCCTTGATATCGACTGACATCAATTCCGGCGTATTGTTCTCCTTCTTGCGACTCCAATGCATATACCGGTATCATAAACATACTAAAACATAGCAAAATTGCTAAACATATAGCAATTCCCTGTTTTTTCTTCATATGAACTACTCCTCCTTTACATTTTTATAGTATGCAAAATGCAGTAAAGAGTGTGTATATACATTAATTTATTTGATAATAATATGTCGATTTTCAAGCATTAAAAAGACATAAATTAATTAAAAAATTAATAACTATTCATATCATTTTCCAAATTGATATCCGCTATCCATTTCTAAAAAATATAATATTTACACCAATAAAAAAGGAGCATTTGTAATGCTCCTTAAAATGTAATAATATATCATTCTGATCTTTTTTCGATCCAGGAAACACCGATTGCACTATCTCCAAGGTGAATCCCAAGAACCGGTCCTAATCGCATTTCCTCAATAGGACAACTGCAATGTACTGACAGGCTTTCTCTCAACATAGTCTCAATCATACTGTTACCATATACAGATACAATAATTTTTTCTGCATCCGGCGGCACTTCTTTTATTATTTTGCGAACACGTTCGCGTGTCCCCTGCGCGGTTCCAATTGCCATAATAGTTCCTTCGCGCAAACGTAATATTGGTTTTATATTGAGAATCGTACTGACAGACAATTTAACCGCACCCAATCGACCACTGCGCCGCAACGGTGTCATATCATCTACTGAAAAAACAGTATGCACTTTATCTCTGATCGTACGCACATATTCTGCTGCCTGCTGTAATCCCATTCCGTTAGATACTGCTATTTTAGCCTGCTCTAGCAATAACTTTAACTGACCGGCTGTCGCAAGGGAATCAACGACTTCGATACCTTTATCTTCCATAGTTTGCGCGCAAACCCACGCGTTATTATACATTCCGCTTAACCGTGAGGACATTGTAATACATAATATTTCATACCCTTGGTTGCGCAGATTGTGAAATACTTTTAAAAATGAATCTAATGGAGCCTGAGATGTATGCCCTGCTTCACCATTGCGTATCATTGGGGTAATGTCTTTGTTTTCATCAGAAAATTTTTCCGAATGTTCTTCTGAACGTATACTGTATAACAACGGAACATAATGTATATTCCAATCTTTTGCTTCCTGACGAGTAAGATAAGCTGAACTATCCGTAACTATTGCAATCACAAGTTTTATCCCCCAATTTTTCGAAATCTAGCATAACGCTCTTGTACTAACTGCGAAGTATCTTTTCGACACAGTGCACTAAAAGTTTCATATAATATAGATTCTATTTCTGCATATACTTGTGAAAAATCCTCTTTTTCTGAAATTATGCGTTCAATAACTCCTAGAGCCAAAAGATCATCAGCAGTAATTTTTAAACTTTCTGCTGCTTCACGTGTCTTAGAAATATCTTTCCAAATAATGCTTGCTGCACCTTCAGGCGAAATAACTGAATAAACCGCATTCTCCAACATCCACACTTGATTGGCAACAGCAAGAGCCAATGCTCCTCCGCTTCCGCCTTCCCCAATAAATAATGAGATAATTGGCGTTTTCAAGGCCATCATTGCCATTAAATTATCAGCAATAGCCATTCCCTGACCACGTTCTTCTGCACCGATTCCGCAATAAGCTCCCGCCGTATCAACGATACAAAATACAGGACGATGAAATTTCTCTGCCTGTTTCATCAGACGCAAAGCCTTACGATAACCCTCCGGATGGGCAGAACCAAAATTTCGCGCTATTTTTTCTTCAGTATCTCCACCTTTTTCAAGCCCAATCACTGTAACGGGAATATCCCGCAACCACGCAATACCTCCAACTACCGCACGATCATCGCCGTATGCACGGTCTCCGGAAAGTTCAATAAAATCGTCAAATATTTGTTTAATAAAAGAAAGTGCTGTTGGCCGCCCATTGGCCCGCGCCTGCATCAGGTGTTCATATGCTCCCATCCGCGCCCCCTTTCTGATGCATGTGCAACAACTTATTTAAAATTTCTTTTAAATGACGCCTATCTACCACAATATCAATAAAACCTTTTTGCCGTACAAATTCTGCACGCTGAAAGTTTTCTGGAAGCTTTTGGCGCATTGTCTGCTCTATGACTCGTGGACCAGCAAACCCAATAAGCGCCCCTTTTTCTGCCAAAATAATATCTCCTTCCATTGCAAAACTAGCCGTAACACCACCTGTTGTCGGATTTTGCAAAACTGCAATATAGAGTAGCCCTGCCTGGCTATGCCGCTGTACTGCTCCGCTTACCTTTGCCATCTGCATTAGAGAAAGAATACCTTCCTGCATACGTGCACCTCCGGATAAACAGAACCCAACGACTGGTAGATGATGTTGAGTGGCATACTCAAACAACCGGGTAATTTTTTCTCCCGTAATGCTACCCATACTACCCATCATAAATTCGCTTTCCATAGCAAATAGAGCACAACTTATTCCGTCAACTTCCGCAATTCCTGTAATCACTGATTCTCTTTCTTTGCTTTTTTTCCTCGCAACGGAAAGTTTCTCTTTATATCCCGGAAATGCCAATAAATCCTGCGCTTCCATTTCTGCATCTAATTCTCTAAATGTATCGTCTTCTGCAATATTTAATAAACGAACCCGTGCAGGCATTTTCCAATAAAATTCACAAAAAGGGCATATATAATCGTTCTTTTTAATTTCTATCAACGGAAATTCTTTGCCGCATCCACTACACGTAAAAAGTTGCTCCTGCTGCTTGGAAGATTGATCATTACTTCCTTCCAATTGATTCTTTGGTCGAAGAAACAATTCTTTATTCAATACCATCGTTCAACAGCCCTCCAAAACTTTGATGAGTAAGGTAATCCGTTGCATACTCACCGCGTCTAAATTGCGGATCTGAGAGAATCTCAATTTGAAGTTCTCTATTTTGCTCTATTCCTCCAATAACCAATTCACATAATGCCGCTTGCATTTTGCGTATTGCTTCTTCACGGGTTCTTGCATGGACAATTAATTTACCAATCATTGAATCATAAAATGGCGGGATTGTATATCCTTGGTACAACGCTGTATCAAAACGCACCCAAGGGCCGCCCGGAATATGCAATAAAGAAATTTTTCCGCAGGAAGGCATAAAATGATTAGCTGGGTCTTCTGCATTAATTCGGCATTCAATTGCGTGACCACTAATTTGGATATCCTGCTGTGAAAAATCCAACGGAATACCGGCAGCAATTCGAATTTGCCATTTAACCAAATCTATTCCCGTCACCATTTCTGTAACGGGATGCTCTACCTGCAAGCGAGTATTCATTTCCATAAAATAAAAATCGCCTTCTGTTGTCAGCAAAAACTCAATTGTACCCAAACTGACATAGTTCACTCCTTTAGCCGCCAGTGTTGCTATTCGTGTCATTTCATCACGACAAGCATCGTCTACTGCTGGGGAAGGAGATTCTTCCAGCAATTTTTGGTTTTTCCGCTGAATAGAACATTCTCGTTCACCAAGACAGACAACATTTCCGTATGCATCGCACATCAATTGCATTTCTACATGGCGTACAGGAGAAAAAAATTTTTCCATATATACACTGCCATCACCAAAGGCTTTCTGCGCTTCCAGAGATGCCCCTAAAAAAGCCTGTTCCAACTCTTCCGGCCCAGATACTTTACGAATTCCTCTTCCGCCACCGCCCGCACTGGCTTTAATCAGCAAAGGATATCCAATGCGTTTTGCGTTTTCCTGCGCTTCTTCTAATGTTGCCACGATTCCTTCGCTTCCCGGCACCACCGGCACACCCAAAGAACGCATCAACCGCTTGGCAGCATCCTTGTTTCCCATCTTTTCAATAACTTCAGCTGAAGGTCCAATAAATACAAGACCGTTTTCAGCACAAAGACCGGCAAATTTTGCATTTTCTGAAAGCAAACCATATCCCGGATGGATTGCTTCACAACCAGTTAGCAATGCTGCAGAGAGGATCGCCTGCATGTTAAGATAACTTTCTCCAACAGGTGCACCTCCAATACATACACTCTCGTCTGCCAAACTGACATGCAAAGCCTCGTTGTCTGCAACAGAATAGACGGCTACCGTAGTTATCCCCATTTCTTTACATGCTCGAATAATGCGTACGGCAATCTCACCGCGATTGGCAATTAAAATTTTAGAAAACACAATCTAACCCCTTCCCGGCACAACTGCAAAAGAAAGATGCCCTTCACAAATCAAGGTACCATCTTCTTTTTCCGCTTTGCAGTTTGTAAAATAAAACGCTCCAATATTTCGCTCAACTTTTGCCGTTACATGAATAACATCTCCCGGTCTGGCCGATGATTTAAATTTTGCCTTTTCAATGCTTGTATAATAAGGTGTGTTACCAACCAATTTTTCCATCAGTAATGCAGCACACGACTGTGCCATAATTTCACATAAAATTACTCCAGGCACAACAGGATTTCCCGGGAAATGACCCTGCAAAAACCACTCATCACCACGAACCTGATAAATACCATGTGCAACACCGTCTATCAATTCCACATTGTCAACCAATAGCATCGGTTCACGATGAGGCAAAATTCTCTTGAGTTCTTCTCTATCCATTGATCATTTCCCTCTTTCAACAGATTTTAAAAATGGTCTGTCCAAATTCTACCACATCGCCATTATGTACACAAATATCTACAATTTCCCCATCTTTTTTTGCTGTAATCTCATTCATTAGCTTCATGGCTTCTATAATGCACAAAACATCCCCCTTTTTTACTTTACTCCCAACTTCTACAAAAGGTGCTGCATCTGGAGAAGGTGCTTCATAAAATACGCCGACCATAGGGGACTTAATTTCTTCTACGTAATTAAAATCAATATTACTCTGTTGTGCTGTACTGAATGAACCTGCTGTAGTTGGTATCACTTCTGCCGCGGGAACTATTGTATCCAAAACCTGTTGTCTTGCAGCCGGTCGACGAATACAAATACTCTCATCCTGTTGTGTAACGTTTATTTCCTCGAGTTGATATTCTTGCGCAATTTGCGCCAATTCTCTTATTTTTTCAATGTCCATCC
The DNA here is from genome assembly GCA_944347775.1 of uncultured Clostridia bacterium. GTDB lineage: Bacteria > Bacillota > Clostridia > Christensenellales > Christensenellaceae > QANA01. The sequence continues at coordinate 9,972 of CALVMT010000068.1, forward strand.
TCATACCTCGTTGCATTTACCAAAAGCAATACAAGCATTATGACCGCCAAAACCCAAAGAGATAGAAAGAGCTAAATCAATTGTCTGCCATAAAGCTTTTCCCGGCACGTAATCCAAATCGCATTCAGGATCAGGTTCCGCGTATCCAATTGTCGGAGGAATGACATTATTCTGCAAAGCCAATGCAATACAAATCGCCTCCGCTGCACCGGTTGCGCCCAGCATATGCCCTGTCATTGATTTCGTTGAGCTAATCTTCAACCTATGCGCTGTCTGTTCACCAAACGCCTTTTTTATCGCCAGTGTTTCGGTTTTATCATTAAGCTGTGTGCCTGTTCCATGTGCATTTATATAAATATTCATGTTACTGCCATCCCGCCAACCTGCTTGTTCAGCCGCCATACGGATTGCCCTTGCACTTTGCACGGCTTCGGGATCCGGAGCCGTCATGTGATATGCATCGCACGTATTGGCGTAACCAAGCACTTCACAAATAATTTGCGCGCCACGCTTTTTTGCATGCTCGTAATCTTCCAAAAGCAAGGCTGCAGCACCTTCTCCCATAACAAACCCGCCTCTGCGCCGGTCAAAAGGAAGGCATGCCAATTTTGGATCCTCTGATAAGGAAAGTGCCATACAACTGGTAAATCCTGCTACGCCCATTTCATTAATTGCTGCTTCTGCACCTCCTGCTATAATCGCATCAGCCTGACCATGAGCAACAGCCAGATATGCTTCTCCCACTGCCATTGTAGAAGTCGCACAAGCCGTAACGACCGGCAAACATGGACCATAAGCATGATACTTCATCGCAATATTCCCTGCAGCAATATTTGAAATCATTTTAGGAATAAACATTGGGGAAACACGCCTCGGCCCTTGTTCCAGCAATTTTTGATGTTCCTGCATAAAAGTACTAATCCCTCCTATGCCCGAACTCATATATACTCCAAAACGTTCTGAATCTATTTGCCCTAAAATATTACTTTGTTCTACTGCTTGCGATGCAGCGGCCTGCGCATACTGCGCATATAGATCCGTACGGCGAATTTCTGTTCTATCCATTCCATATTGCGCGGGATCAAAATCTTTTACTTCTGCCGCCACCTTTGCTTTATAATTTGTTGTATCAAATCGAGAAATCAAGTCTATACCACATTTCCCATTGATTAAACTATCGTAAAAGCTGTCAATGCTGTTTCCGATAGGAGAAATAATTCCCATTCCGGTAATAACAACTCTTCTCATCTCACTTCTCCTTACATGCTGATTCCGCCATCGATAGGAATAACAGCGCCCGTAATATATGCAGCCGCATCCGAGGCTAAAAAAAGGACTAGTTGCGCTACTTCTTCCGGCTTCCCAACTCGTTTGGCCGGAATATGCGCCACATATTCTTCTTTCAGTTTATCAGAAAGTTTACTTGTCATATCTGTTTCAATAAAACCGGGAGCAATTGCATTTGCGGTTACTCCGCGCGCAGCCAATTCTTTAGCTACCGACTTTGTAAGCGCAATAATTCCCCCTTTTGAGGCTGCATAATTGGCTTGCCCGGCATTGCCCATTATGCCCATTACCGAGGAAAAATTGATAATCCGGCCATATCTGCGCCGCATCATATGCGCACTCAAATGGCGAATCATATTAAATGTTCCCTTTAAGTTCACATCAATCACGCGATCAAACTCATCTTCTTTCATGCGCATACATAAATTATCTGCTGTTATTCCCGCACAATTTACTAAAATGTCTACCTGACCAAACTCTTCTAAGATTTTTCCTATTGTGTGTTCACAGGCTGAAAAATCTGAAACATCACAAGCGTACGCCTTTACTTTTACTCCTTTTTGTGCTATCACTGCACAAGTTTGTTCTGCAGCTTGCACATTACCACCATAAAGAATAGCAATATTCGCCCCCTGCTCGGATAATGCCAAAGCTACCGCCCTGCCAATACCCCGGGATCCTCCCGTAATCACTGCCGTTTTCGCATCCATCATCATGCTTACTCTACCTCCTGTAGTTGCCGAGCTGCATCCTGTAGTGTCTGTATATCCTCTACCCGACAAGTAAAAATTTCAGGATCAATTTTTTGGATCAATCCCACCAAGGTCTTTCCTACCCCTACTTCAACCATATGAGTGCATCCCTCTTTACGCATTGTGCGAATCGTCTTTTCCCACTGCACCGGATTACTTACCTGAGCTGAAAGAGTATGACGAAAAGCTTCAGCAACATACGGCGTTGCGGTAAGATTTGCATAAACAGGTATATTAGGTTGAGTAACCTGCATGTTATCCAAAAAAGAATATAGTTTATCGGAAGCCTCTTTCATAAAAGGAGAGTGGAAGGCTCCGTTCACATTTAGACGTACAGCACGACCACCTGCTGTTTTTATCGCAGCTGAAAATGCATCAGCCTCTTTTAATGCGACGGCGACAACAACTTGCCCAGGGCAGTTATAATTAACGGGATACGCTTCATTAAACTGCTCCGCAATTGCCTCTACATGCGCAGTTTCAAGCTTTAACACGGCAAACATTGCTCCGGGATATTTTTCTGCACATTGCTGCATCACCTTTGCGCGATATAAAACTAACCGGAAGACCTCATCAAATGAAATCATCCCAGAAAAACAGACCGCAGCAACCTCGCCTAAAGAAAAACCTGCCATCATAGACACGGTAATATCCTGTTCCTGCAATGCATATGCTGCCGCAATATCTGTCAGAAAAACGCAAGGCTGCGTATTTATCGTCTGGGCAAGCACAGCCTTATCCGAATTGAAGCAGAGCTCCAAAATACCTGGTTGCAAAGCTTCAGCATGGTCAAAAACAGCTTTTGCAGCAGCAGAATTTTCATAAAGACTATGCCCCATTCCCGGATATTGCGCGCCCTGCCCTGAAAAAACAAATGCTATTTTACCCATGCAGACGCACCTTTTAATAATTGTTCTGCCTGTGAAACCATATCCAGAATAATTTGGCTCGCCGTTTTTTCTTCTTTAAGCATTCCGGAAATTTGTCCCGCCATAAAACTGCCTTTTTGCTCATCTCCTTCTTTAGCAGCCATGCGCAATGCACCTGTGCCAAATTTTTCAATTTCCTCATTAGAAATAGAAGAATCGTATTCCATACGGAAAAATTCACGTGCAAAACTGTTTTTCAATACACGTACCGGATGCCCCAAACGTTTTCCAGTGACAATCGTATCAATATCTTTTGCTGCTATTACGCGTTTTTTATAATTTTCATGCACATCACATTCTTTTGCAAGCAGGAAACAAGTTCCGCATTGTACACCTATCGCCCCCAACATAAAGGCAGCTGCCATTCCCCGACCATCGCCAATACCACCTGCAGCCAATACAGGAATTTTCACTGCATCGCAGACCTGCGGAACCAACGTCATGGTTGTCAGATCTCCTACATGGCCTCCGGATTCACCGCCCTCAGCAATTACTGCTGTTGCGCCGGCTCGTTCTACCATCTTTGCAATACCTGTAGAAGGAACAACGGGGATAACCTTTACTCCGGCCTTAATCCATGCCGGCATAAATTTAGTAGGTAATCCGGCACCTGTTGTTACAACTTCCACCTTTTCTTCGCAGATAACCTGCGCTGCTTCCTGCGCATGCGGACTCATTAACATAACATTAACTCCAATCGGCTTATCAGTTAATTCACGCGCTTTTTTAATTTGCCCGCGCAGATAATCAGCATCAGCATTCATTGCTGAAATAATACCCAAACCTCCGGCATTAGAGACAGCAGCAGCCAGTTTAGCATCTGCAATCCAAGCCATACCACCCTGAAAAACAGGGTATTGAATTCCTAACATTTTACAAATCGGACTATTCAGCATGATTCACCTGCTTCTCGACAAGTCTTACAACATCGCCGACTGTTTTTACTTCACCATCTAACTCAATAGATATATTATTAAATGCATGCTCAATAGACATCATCAACTCTACTGTGTCTAGCGAGTCCAATTCAAGATCTTCCTGTAACAGAGAATCTTCCCGGATATCCTTTACATCCATTTCCTTGTAGTCAGCAATCAAATTCGCAATTTTTTCAAAAAACATCAATAAATCCTCCCAAAAAACAATCATTTATTCCACTCGAGTACGCAAGCACCCGAAACAAAGCCAGCACCAAACGCATTCAGCAGCAACATATCTCCTCTTCTCAATTGCCCAGCATGATATAATTCGTCCATCAAAAGAGGAATGCTTGCTGAAGAAGTGTTTCCATAACGTTCAATATTGTGATTAAACTTATTTTCGGGCAAACCCAGTGTTTTACGAATAAAATCTATAATACGAATATTTGCCTGGTGCAAAAGAAAATGGTTTATTTTCTCTTTGGCTATTCCTGCAAGCTTTAATACTTTGCTGATATCTGCCTGTGCTGACGCAACAGCGTGTTTAAAAACTTTTTGACCTTCCATCTGTAAAGCAATTGGCTCTGTTTTTTCTTTAATAAAAGGGCTATTACCCGAACTGTTTTTTGCCAACAAACATGTTCCGTTGTCTTCGGTTCTGAGAAGAATAGCACGAAAATCGTCTCCCGCATCGGTCAATACAACTGCTGCAGCCGCATCTCCAAATAAAACGCAGGTTCGGCGGTCAGTCCAATCCACAATGCGCGACATGTTATCTGCACTGATTAGTAAAATCGTCTTTGCCTTTTTACTTTTTATATAGGCATCTGCCGCATCTAATGCATATAAAAAGCCCGCACACGCACCATTAAGATCCATTGCCGGGCTGGGAATTTGCAGACTTTCCCGAACAATACACGCCAATGAAGGAGTAATAAAAGGTGATGTCGTGGTCGAGCACACAATAAGTTCAATAGAATCCGGGGTTAACCCTGCATCCGCTATTGCCTTTCTAGCCGCTTCTACTGCTAGTTGTTCAAATTTTTCTTCAGTAATTACTCTCCTTTGCTTGATACCAGTTCTGGTCGTAATCCATTCATCACTGGTGTCTAAAAAACTGCTGAGCATTTCATTTGTTACAATTTGCCGGGGGACCGCACTCCCGATGCCAGATATTCTCATTATGAACTCCTTTGCAACTTTTCTTTTGAATTTGGTCAGCGCCTGATCCCGCGCATAGTTAATATAATTAACCATTCGCTATTCTAACAAGTTTGCCTGTAAATGTCAATATATAGGCGCCTTAGGGTTTTATTTTTACAAAAAAACATAGTATTATTATGATAGAGTATCGTATATTTTCCTTTATTTATATCATTAATTACAAGAAAATCCAATAAAATTCAGTTTACGAGTTTGAATCATCCTGTTTAAATTTTCTCTGATTCCAATTAAATAGTTGTTGCGCAATATCTGCAAAAATCTTCTCTTTTCCCCGTTCATTCAATATTTCATGCCTCAACCCAGGATAAAGTTTTGCCTGTACAAACGGATATCCCTGTTTTTTTAAAAAAGAGGCCGATCGAATAAAATTTTTATCACTGCCCTTACAAGGATCCTCTTTACCCGAGATAAACCAAATTCGTAAATCAGGGTTATGATGTTGCCATCCTTTAACAGAATATGCTTCATTCATCAGATCAAATAAATTAATAAATCCATTTATCGTAAACGAAAAACCACAGAGTGGGTCGTTTATATAGGTATGAACAACCTCCTGATCACTACATATCCAATCAAATACCGAACCGGCATTTTTAACACTTTTTACAAAAGGCCCAAAAGACAATATATTCAACAATTTGCTTCGATAGTGATCTCCTTTGTTCTTTTCTATTCGTCTTGCTAACCATCGACCAAAGCGATTCCCTGGATTATAACTTGGGCTGCCGCATATGATCAGTCCATCCAGATCTGCATCATACTGTTTAATATACACCCTCGCGGCCAAAGATCCCATACTATGTCCTAACAAATAGAAGGGCATTTTTCCTTGTTCCTGATCATACCATAATTTCAACATCTGTGTTACCTGATGCATATCTTCTACTAATGCATACGCTCCGTGATCATAAAAATACCCTAAATCTTCTTTAGAGCGCACACTTTCACCATGCCCGCGATGATCATAAACAGCAACAATAAAACCGCGTTCAGCTAAATAAGCCATTAATGCTTCATATCGTTCTTTATGTTCTGCCATACCGTGTGCAATCTGTAAAATACCTATAGCTTCCTGTTCCTCGGGTAATGCGATTTGCAGGCGCAAGGGCAATGCATCCTGTTTGGAGCAAATTTCTCTATATTCAAAAACCATACTATACCATCTTCATAAATTCGTCAGACAGAGTCATTTTTATGATCATAACACAAAAATAAGGAGAAAGTTTTTCCTTTTTCATAAAAATTTTGTAAATAAAAAGACGGTTGCTAAACAGCCGCCTTTTTACTCACTAATTTTATTCTTCCGCTTCAAACATATCTTTCCCGACAGAACAAAGAGGACAAACAAAATCTTCAGGTAACTCATCCCATTTCGTTCCGGGAGCAATGCCATTATCCGGATCACCCAATTCTTCATCGTAAATATAGCCGCATACTGTACAGACGTATTTCATAATTTTTTCTCCTTAAATTATTTTATTCATAGGATACGCGTTTTTATCCTATTTATCCCATAATATTACTTTACCCTTGCGCAAAGTCGCAGGCAAATTGATCAACCGTTGATTAGCCGATCCGCGAAACCGCAGGCTTATATCCTTCTGTTCTTCTATAAAAGGCCCATCAACAAGAACATCTATCTGTTGAAGCAAGGCATCAGTCTGTTCCCCACGAATACGCCCCGGTCGTAAAAGATGTTCCTCTAAGATATATCCAGTATAACACCAGATTGTTTTATTCGGGTAAGTTTTTTTTACCAATTCTGCAAAAGGCAACAGTTTTTTTTGATTTTCAGGCTCAAACGGCTCACCGCCCAATATGGAAAGTCCGTTAATGTATGACGGCGCTAAAGCTTTTAAAATCTCCTCTTGTGTCTGTACTGTAAAGGGTTGCCCATAAGTAAAGCTCCATGTTTCTGGATTAAAGCAATTTTTACAATGACGAGTACATCCCGAAACAAACAATGACACTCTTACACCAATACCATTTGCTATATCAGTTTTTTTAATTGCACCATAATACATTTTCTCGCCTCACAGATGCAGTACACGTTCTTTAATTTCCTGTGTCCTTCCCTGATTCCAAAACTGCGTACCAATATAACCGCAAGTACGTCTAGCGACATTCAGTTTGCTTTGATCACGGTTTTTGCATTTTGGGCATTCCCACACCAATTTACCGTCGACGTCTTCTACAATACGAATTTCCCCATCAAATCCACAAACCTGGCAATAATCACTTTTTGTATTTAATTCGGCATAAATAATATGATCATAAATAAATTTCATTACTTGCAATACAGCTTCCAGGTTATTTTGCATATTAGGAACTTCAACATAACTGATTGCTCCACCCGGAGACAAATGCTGAAACTGAGCTTCAAAACCAAGTTTAGTAAAAGCATCGATAGGCTCAGTCACATGGACATGATAGCTATTGGTAATATAGTTTTTATCCGTAACGCCCTCAATGATTCCAAAACGTTTTTGCAGGCATTTTGCAAATTTATATGTTGTACTTTCCAAAGGCGTACCATATAAACTAAAGTCAATATTGTGCTGTTCTTTCCATCTGCGGCAAGCTGCATTCATATACTCCATCACTTGCAACGCAAAGGGTGTCGCAGTCGGATCAGTATGACTCTTTCCTTTCATATAACGAACGCACTCATATAAGCCTGCATAACCAAGGGATATTGTCGAATAACCGCCATACAGTAATTCATCAATCGGGTGTCCTTTAGGCAGGCGGGCCAATGCACCATACTGCCACAAAATAGGCGCTGCATCCGAAAGAGTTCCTTTTAAGCGCTCGTGTCGGCACATTAACGCTTTATGGCATATCTCTAGGCGTTCATCAAAGATTTTCCAAAAGTCATCCATATTCCCGCCAGAACTTAACGCAACATCAACTAAGTTGATGGTCACAACACCCTGATTAAAACGGCCGTAATATTTAGGCTTACCTTCCTGGTCCACATACGGCGTCAAAAAACTGCGACAGCCCATACAAGTATAGCAATGCCCTTCTCCGTTTTTATCAATTTTAAGCTCAAGCATTTTCTTTTCAGAGATATAATCTGGCACCATCCGACGTGCTGTACATTTGGCAGCTAGTTTTGTCAGATAATAATAAGGAGAGTCCTCATAAATATTATCTTCTTCCAAAACATAAATCAATTTGGGAAATGCGGGAGTAATCCAAACACCGCTTTCATTTTTAACTCCTTCATAGCGTTGCTGCAATACTTCTTCGATGATCAGGGCCAAATCCCTTTTTTCCTGTTCAGTGCGTGCTTCATTTAAATACATGAACACAGTTACAAAAGGAGCCTGCCCATTTGTTGTCATTAAGGTAACAACTTGATACTGAATCGTTTGAACTCCTTTTTTTATTTCATCACGTAGTCGTTTTTCCACAATTTCATCTATAACACACTGTTCTAATTTCCCTTCCAACGCCACTGCTTCTTCCATGACTTGTTTACGAATTCTGTCGCGCGAAACCTGAACGAATGGAGCCAAGTGCGTCAAGCTAATACTCTGGCCGCCATATTGGTTGCTAGCAACCTGTGCGATAATCTGCGTTGCAATATTACAAGCCGTTGAAAAACTGTGCGGTTTTTCAATAAGTGTGCCGCTAATGACTGTTCCGTTTTGCAACATATCTTCCAAATTCACCAAATCACAGTTATGCATATGTTGTGCGTAATAATCCATATCATGAAAATGGATTAACCCACTTTCATGCGCATCAATAACATCCTGCGGCAACAACAAGCGGCGTGCAATATCCTTACTTACCTCCCCTGCCATATAATCGCGCTGCACACTGTTCACCGTTGGGTTTTTATTTGAATTCTCCTGTTTTACTTCTTCATTATTACATTCAATGAGACTTAAAATTTGATTATCTGTTGTATTGGATTTACGGATCAGTGCACGTGTATAGCGGTATTTAATATACCTCTTTGCGACTTCAAAGGCACCCTGGCTCATAATTTGATTTTCAACCATATCCTGAATTTCTTCTACAGATGGAGCCCGATGCAATTCCATACATTTATTTTCAACATTTTCGGCAATCCGGCAAATCTGCTCTGCGTTAAGCTCAATACTGGATTCATCTGCATTATTGGCCTTTTCTACCGCAGCAACAATTTTTGATTTATCAAAAATCACTTCTGTGCCATCACGTTTAATTACTTTCATTTCCTCACACTTCTTTCCTGACAATAAAATAATATACAAATTTTGTTCTTTTATCATAGCATATTATTTTAGGTTTCGATGTGGTTTTTGCAACAATAAAACAAAAAATATACTACATATAGAAGATATGTTTTAATTAATCTACCACCTGTAGTACACTATAAAAGCCGGGGAAATACCCGGCTTTACTTATCCACGCTATCCATATTTATTATTCTTTATAGACAAGATCCCCACCTGACGCAATTTCTTTTTGCTGACATGCAACGGCTTTTCCGATACATCCGGTTAATTCAAAAGCATGTTTAGCAAAATTATACGTCGCATCATGCACAACCTTATAGAAAAATTTCGCATCAGTATCCGGTAATGCCGCTTTGATAATGGCCTGATTTGTCGCAATCATTACATCGGTTACAATATTCACTTTTGTAATTCCCATCGTGCAAGCTTTGCTAATATTATGATCTCCAGACCCTGATCCACCATGCAGTACCAACGGTTTACCGCATGCTGCATTAATTTCCCTCAAGCGTTCAAAATCGATATGCGGAGTTCCAACGTATACGCCATGTGCTGTACCAACTGCTACAGCTAAACAATCCACATCGGTTAATTCAAAAAACCTTTTTGCCTCTTGTGGATCTGTCAGCGAAGAAACACCGTCTACTGCATAATTGTCCCCCTGCCCAACATGCCCAAGCTCTGCCTCAATGCTCACATTAACTGCATGAGCCATTTTTGCCAAAAGGGAGACATCTTTCACATTTTCTTCAAACGATTTGATAGAACGGTCAGCCATAATAGCCGAGCATCCCGTTTTAATTCCCATAACACAATCTTCAAATGTCGGGCTATGATCCAAACAAAGCGCCACAGGAATATTAACTTCTTCAGCAAATCGTTTAACCATATAATGGTTAAACATTGCATCTCCCCTGTTACCCGTTAAAAAAATAAGTGGCGAATTGGTCGCTGCTGCAGCTTCAATCGTTGCTCGAATCTGTACTTCGTTTTGGCTCGGCAACGCAGGGACTGCATATCCTCCCGCATATGCCTGATCGACAATCTCCTTCATGGGTACAAACATTTCTATTTCCTCCTAATTTCCCGCACAATCACAGTGCAAGCAATCTCATCTTTATTTTAAATACTATAGTATTTAAAAAAGAATGTCAATATCCGCAGCCTTTAAAAAATATAACTATAATTATTATCAAATCCCCGTTTTCCCCTGCAAAAAAACTTTAAACGCACTGGGAAGCGTAATTCGTTCGCTGTTTTTAGAAATATCAATCCATTCAAAAATATTCGCCTTTTTACTGCATGAAATCACATACCCCCGCATATCCCATTTCACATGCGTAAATTCATGCATTCGCTTTAGCATTTTTTCCAAACGGATAGGCTCTACGCCTAAACTCTGCGCTTGATTCAATACCTGCTGTGGTAACAAAAATCCGGCTACATTGGGAAATTCCCATAACCCGGCCAGTAGCCCTTGGTTTTCCCTACGTTGAACCGCAACTTCCGTTCCGCAACAGAACAAAAAAATTGTTTTCTCTTCCACTTTTTTTTGCTTTTTTTGCGTCCGGGCAGGGAGCCACATTTCCACCCCTTGCCTTCTTGCACTGCATATTACAGCTATTGGGCATGCTATGCATTTAGGTTGTCCTTTAGGCAGACAGATAATTGCGCCAAGTTCAATTAAGCTTTGCTCAAAAACATCGCAGCGATACTTTGGATAAACTTCCTTTAACTGTTCTTCCATTTCCCGCCTGACTTCTGCAAGCTGTATAGGACGGAAATCACCTGTAACACGGGAAAGTACCCGCAAAACATTACCATCAATTGCAGGTTCGGGTTGGTTAAAGCATATTGCTGCAATAGCGCCTGCCGTATAACCTCCAATTCCGGGAAGTGTACGGATATCTTCTATCTTTTGTGGAAATTTACCTGCATAGCACTTCATCACCTGCCTTGCAGCCCTTTGTAAATTACGCGCTCGACTATAATAGCCTAGTCCTTCCCATAATTTTAAAATTTTATCTTCTTCTGCTTCTGCTAATGCTGCAATGCTGGGAATTTCTCGAACAAAACGTCGGTAATATTCAATCACTACAGAGGCTCTCGTCTGCTGCAACATAATTTCCGAAAGCCATATGTGATAAGGATCACGATCCTCACGCCACGGAAATTTTCGTGCATTCAATTCATACCAATCCGGCAAAATCTCTGCAAGCTTTTGATAAGCAATTTTCTTTTGTTGCGCCAAAATTTCTAAAGCATGTTTAACCGGCATAGGAAGTGTCTTTTTATTATTTTCTAAAATAGAAGATTTTTTTTTCAAAATCGTAAACGCATAATATAACCGAATGTTTTGTTGACCAGACTCTATCCAAAGCGGGCCGCCATATATAGGCGAACAGTCTGATATACCTATATTCTTTAAATGCGTTAAAAGCATATAGAGCAAATCCGCAACTTGTCGATCCGCCTGAAGAAAAGATAAATTCACCGGAATGACACTACATTTTAACGCACTTTGATCAAGTAATAAAACACAAATTTCTATTTGCTGCCAGGTTACTTTGGATAGATGCAACATATCCGATTGTTTTTCCATAAGCGGAGCATATATTTTGAGATCTTTCATTATCGCCATATTCTCCCGATAAAAAGCAGAATCTTTGGAATGTCTTTCCTAGGATTATGCACTATAATATAACTTCAGCAATATATTGAGCCAATTCTTGCAGTACCGGTTTATTATTTTCTAAGCACTCAGCAGCTTTATTTAATTGTTTTGCCATTTCGGTAGTCTCAAAACGGCTTCCTGTAAGCGCTTTTTTTATCTGACGGGCAATATCAGTATCCAATGCATCGGAATAAACATGCATTTGCGCAATTTTCCCTTGTTCTAAAGAAAACATCAGCTGTATCTCTCCAAAAGAAAGTCTTTCTTCCAACTGATAATCAAATTTAGGAGCTTTACCCAAACGCCATTCCCATGAAGCTTGTTGCAAATAAAGCTCATCAGCTTTATGTTTCATCTCTTCTGAAAAAACATAAGCCTGACAATCCCCATACTCTCTCTTAAAGCCAAAAAGCAAAGCTTGCCGCAATTTTTCAATACTGATTTGGGGGCACAATTCAGAAAGATTACATACTCTTGCCCGTACAGAATCAATCCCTTTTGAATAAATTTTTTTAGAAGAAACGTTCAAATAATTAGCTAATTTCGAAAGATCTGCATTCACCAAAATTGTTCCATGATGCCCGCGCATTCCATGATATACGCCAAATGCATTTCCTGAAAATTTTTTCCCGTTAATAATAATGTCATTCCGTCCGGAAAGCTCTGCTTTTAACCCAAATTGCGCTATAGCATCAATAATGATATGCATTTGCCTTTCCAGATTATAATTACGTTCTCCCATAATAAATGAAAAGTTAAGATTTCCTTTATCGTGGAAAACCGCCCCCCCTCCGGTATGCCGGCGTACTAGCTGCACCTCATTTTTTTGCATTGCATCCAAATTGCATTCTTTCCAGGCATTTTGATTTTTTCCAATAATGACCGCATTTTTATTAATATATAAATACAGCATTATATCTTCTTGTGTTAAGTTTTCCAAAAAACACCGATCGATTGCAAGATTTCGCCATGCATCTGTATAATTACTTTCATAAAAATAATTCGCCACCGTTTCCTCCAGATCATATTGTATTTTTATTTATTTTTCCTGAATAAAATGAGTAGAAATACGCTCTTCTTTTACTGGAAGTCCATATGCCTGCTTGGCCATTGCAATGGCCTTCAATAAAAAAGCCATATTATTGCCTAACGTACGCATAATCTGCAAACCCTCTTTATCCCTCTCCACATCTTCAGGGGTAAAACCATGAACTTCATTCCAATACTGGCTGGAAGCGATCGGCATATTGCTGATTGTAAAATATTTGTTTAATTGGTCAAATGTTGCTGTTGTCCCTGCCCTGCGTGCCGAGACAACACAAGCTCCCACTTTCATCGTCTTATCAAAACATGTCGAATAAAAAAGACGGTCTAAAAAAGAAATAAGCGTTCCGTTTGCAGAAGCATAATAAACAGGCGAACCAATGATTAAACCGTCAGCACGACAAAATTTTTCAGCAGTTTCATTAACAATATCATCAAAAACGCATTTCCCCTGTTTTTTACAATAATTACAGGCAATACATCCGCGGATATCACGATTGCCTATCTGAATTGTTTCCGTTGCTATTCCATTATTTTCTAATGCGTAAGAAACCTCTCTAAGTGCTCTGGCTGTACAACCTGATACATTAGGACTTCCATTAATCAACAATACATTCATTTTTAATTCTCCTTTATTTGGTTTTGCGTACAATAAGAAAAAATTAAGATATTTTTAAAATTTTTTCGGCTTAGTCAAACAAAGAAATTGTGGCATCTGTCTATTTATCCGGCACAAAGGCAAATTTCAAATATATCAAATTTATTTTCTATGATTATATCAAAAACTGTTTCTTGATTCCAGTTCATATTTTCATCTTCGAAACTAATACAATTTTAAAATTTAATTAAGTTAACTTAGATATATAAATGTCCACAGATATAGGTAGACATTGCTGACAACCAATAAATCAGGATTCTTTGGGCAACCAACAAATAAAAGGACCGTACATTCAATGCTGAACATACGGTCTTTTTAAGACTAATGATTTTCTTTTGATTGCGCAATTTGTTTTGTCTGATGAACGGTGCCAAACGGATGTTGTGGCGGCGCATAAATAGAATAAATTTTAAGCGGCTTAGCCCCAACATTCATTATATTATGCCAAGTATGCGCAGGAATAAATATTGCAAAATCTTTATTTATTCTCTTCTGATAATCCAATTGGTTCTTAAATTTTCCCATTTTAACCAGTGCGCATCCTTCTTCAATTCGGATAAACTGGTCTACGTTTTCATGCATTTCCAGACCAATATCTCCGCCTGGTGGAATGCTCATCAATGTTACCTGCAAATGTTCTCCTGTCCATAGAGCAATCCGATAATTGGTATTTAGTTTACTTAGATGGTCAATATTAACAGCCATTGCCTCCGCACCATAATCTCTTATTATCGGATTACGGCCGCCATTTCTATTCTGATTCACTCTAGTTGTTACACCTCCTACCAAATATAATATGAACGACATTTTAAACTATGCGTATCTTTTTTTATGGTTCTTTTTTTCCTTTAATTCCTTATTCGACTGACAATGGAATAATATAAACGCGATGTTGTATGATACACAATCAAATAAAATAAAACAAACACGAGGTAGCACAAAATTGTCGTAACAACCAAAAGCGACATATTACTTAAATGGAATAAGAGTGCATTTTTTGGATCAGTGGAAATGCAAACACCAGATGAAACCCGGCAGTAATCAACGGCATAAAAAATACCGTTAAAACCTGAGAATTAATGTTTCTTTTAATTTCACATTCGGTCATTCCGACTTTCTGCATAATATTAAAGTGGGATTGATCCTCATAACCTTCTGAAATTTGTTTATCGTAAATCATTAATCCCGCTACATCTAATTTCTTCCGCAATCGGTTGATATTTACCGTAAGCGTATTTTCGTCTACGAAACTATCTGTTTCCCAAAGCTGCTGCATCAGCTTTTCGCGGCTGACGATATTTCCCTTATTTTGCATTAAAACAAGCAAAATCCGATACTCATTTTTTGTGAGGTCAATCTCCTACTCCTCATAGCTTAGCGTATGATCTGCCATATTGAGTATGGCGCCTTTATATTCCAATGTTGATACACTATAACAGAAAAGTCGTATGTTCTTCTAAGCATTGCCTGAATTTTTGCCATCAATACGCTTTGATCAAAAGGTTTAACAATAGAATCATCCGCCCTCATATTCATTGACATAACAATATTCATATTATTCGAAGCGGAAGAGATAAAGATAATTGGTACTTTCGATACTTTTGGAATTTCATCACACCAATAATACCCATTAAAAAAGGAAGCGAAATATCCAGCAAAATTAAATGAGGATCATATTCTGCAAAATCAGCCATAATTTGATGAAAGTTCTTTACACACCGTACATCCAATTCCCAGACATTTAATTTGAAGATATTCCCAGATCATCTTCTACAATTAAAATACGATACATAGCAAACCTCTATTTATTCCTCATTATGTTCATATTCTAATGCCAAAGCATATAGATCGTCAAACGGGATCTTTGTTCCGCCTTTCATTAAAATAAAACGTTTGCATTCGTCTATCTTGTCCACCCGTTCTTTTAGCGTCAGATATGTACACATTTCTTGACTAAACCAGGTAAGTTTTACTTTTGGATGTTCCGAAATATGCTTTACCACTTGTTCAACATTCTTTTGCAGTTCTTCTGCATCATCTTCACTAATATCTGTTCGCTCGTCAACAAATTGTTCACTTTGCTTAATGGCATCTTCATAACCCGTAAGTGCGGAAAATGGAGAGAACTGAGCTGCACGTTCTAATGCGGACATACGTGGATGTACACAAGACGTATGGTGCGGAAGGTTTATGATATCATGATATCTCCTGGAATCTTTTTTTTTCATATTATCTTTTTAATATTCCTCTGTAATCTAAATTAGATTCATATACTGACACCAATCCCCATCAGGAAATGTATTGTTTTTCAGCTTGTCCTTTAAACACTGACAATCCAAAGTTTTGCCTATCCTCTATTATTCCGCCAATTAAATATAAGCATTTCATATCCTAGTTACTCCTACAAAATTTATTTCAAGCTTTATGCCCGCCGATTTGATTATTTCTGTTTTTTGCCGTTGCGCCATCCTGTAAATTCATTCCTTTTAAAATTGCATTTTTTCCATATTTTTTCTTTATGGCAAGGACAGCCCGCTGCATTTGTTTTTCTCGTTTAAGATCAGCTTTTTCTTTTTGCTCACGAATCTGTTCGGCCTCATAATCGGTGAATAAATCCAACTGTCGGTATTGTGGCTCGCTGATCAGCAAAGTTTCAGCAACTACATCATTAGCCGTAATATTCAGACGGCGAATAAGTAAATCTTTATTCACTATCCGATTAAATAATTCCATCGCAGCATTAGTTAACATGCGGGCAGATGATGTGGTTTTGCTAAGATTGATCGTCCCATGAGCGTGTTTGGGAAGTGATCTACCATAACGATCAATACTAACTGCTCCGTGATATTGTTTTCTTCTCTTTGGATCGGTTAAATTTTCAATATCATAGCCGACAGTTAGTGTAAGCTGAGAAGTAACGAGGCCTTTTTCTACCAACTCTAAAGCCAAAAGATCTGCCATTTCCCGTACGACAAGCCCTGCTTTTTCAAAATTATATGGTTTATGCAAAACCTGGCCGGAGCCAATACTACTGGAGGCCGGCTTATAAGCTTTAATATCTGCTATTGTACAGGGTTCCCATCCCCAGGCATGATCGATCAGCAACTCTGCATTGACACCAAACAGTTTATATAGTAGTTCCTCATTATAATAATCTGTCGACTTTCCAACTGAGCAGCGTGCTATATCCCCCATCGTATAAAGCCCGTGTTCCTCCAATTTTTTTGCGTATCCCCTTCCTATGCGCCAAAAGTCTGTCAAAGGGCGATGTGCCCATAGTTTGGCTCTATAACTCATTTCATCTAATTGTGCAATACGCACGCCGTTTTCATCCGCCATAATATGTTTTGCTTCAATATCCATTGCTACTTTACAGAGATAAAGATTTGTCCCTATTCCTGCAGTAGCAGTAATACCTGTTGTCTTCAGTACATCAGCAATTATCTTTATGGCTAGTTCCTTTGCTGTTAACTGATATGTTTTTAAATAAGGAGTAATATCCATAAAAACCTCATCTATAGAGTAGACATGGATGTCTTCCGGCGCAATATATTTTAAATAAATATGATATATCTGTGTACTGACTTCAATATAGCGCGCCATTTGAGGCGGAGCAATAAGATAATCTGCGGAAAACTGCGGGTGAGCACTAAGCAATGCATAATCGTAAGACGATCCGACAAACACTTTTCCCGGAGCCAGGCGTTGCCGCTTTTCGTTTACATATTTCATTGTTCGAATAACCTCAAAAAGTCTCGGACGACCGGATATCCCATAGGTTTTCAAAGAAGGAGATACAGCTAAGCATATGGTTTTTGCCGTTCTGCTTTCATCAGCTACAACAAGATTGGTTGTCATTGGATCTAGCCCTCGCTGCACACACTCGACCGAAGCATAAAAGCTTTTTAAATCAATTGCAAGATAGGTTTTATTTTCCATATTTTAACCTTCACACCTCCTTTAAAAAATTTCCCGGCCTATAAAATATGGCCTTTGCCTTTTATTACGAAATTTCACTCGTTTTTTGTTCTCTGCCTGCTGTTTTGTTGCCTTATAATCGCCGAACACAACAGTACAATATAGTAGTAGTATCTGTATTTACTATAATTATATGATTATATCTTTTAAGGATATTTTACTATTTAAAAATGACACAAAGGCATTTAACACCTATCAAATTTATTTTATCATTTTTTTTCATGTATCGCTTAGCCTTTTTTATTTTTATCAACCGAATATCCATATTTAAATAAAAATTATTTTTCCCATCTGCTTAATACAACCTACACATGATAATCAAAGTGATTATCTATTCGTTCAAAAAATTTTGGGGAAAGAGGCTTTACAGTTGATTTCTAACAAGTATTTTTTTAATTAAATGACAACGTAATCACTTAATCAAAAAATAACAAAATATAAAAAAACCTGTATGTAATAACAGGCCTTTTTATGCCAATCAATCTGGAAGTTTAATACTTGGTCAATCTTTACTTTAATTTTCAAATCTACTTATAGATAAAGATAAAAACAAGTTCATTCCATTAATCTTCATATTGCAGAAAAATCAAAACAAATTCGGCGTTATCAACAGCCGATTTCAGACAATACAGCGATGCTTTCAAATGTGCAGCCAAATGTATTGAAGATGGTTTACATCTAAAATAAGGCTTGCCGTACATATTGTTATTAGATCAAGCATGATGATTATCTTTTCTCAATATCAATAAAGCTCCGGACGTCGATCACGAAAAACCGGAATAGTATTGCGAACCTGTGTCAATAACTGCATATTGCATTCGGCGAACAAAATTTCCTCTGTCTCTCCCGCAAGAGCAAGCGTTTCCCCAAAAGGATTAACTATAATAGAATGACCGCCATACACAATATTCTCCGCAGTACCACAAGAATTGCAGCAGGCAACAAAAATTTGATTTTCGATTGCTCTGGCTGCAGTAAGAGTATGCAAATGAAAAGTACGTATTTTGGGCCACTCAGCCACTACAAAAAGGACGTCCAATCCCTGTAAAGCAAGCTTCCTGACCAGCTCGGGAAAACGCAGATCATAGCAAATAATCAATCCGCACTGAATACCATCAAGGATAAAACGGCAAAGATGATCGCCGCGGGTATAGTATTTATCTTCATCCATAGGTGTAAAAAGATGTGTTTTATCATATTCAGCAATACACTCACCATTGCGATTAAAAATAAACGCCGTATTATACACCTTATCATCCCGAATATTTGATACCGAACCTGCGATAATATTTACACCATATTGATTTGCGAGATTCCCGATACGCAGTTTTACTGCATCACCATCATCACAAGATAGATTTCTAAGGTTATGTTTTGGAAAAAAACCTGTATTCCAGCACTCGGGAAGTACAAGAACATCGGGTTTTTTCTCCATTGCATGATGAATCAATCTCTCGGCAATCACATAATTCTCATCTGGCTTACTCAACTTCATATTCATTTGCAATAGAGCAAGTTTCATTATGCTTCCCTCTTTTTCAACAACTTACAAAGACGATTTGCCGCTTCCTTTGTCTCCTCCGGTTTACCAAAAGTAGAAAAGCGGAAGAAACCTTTTCCACATTCTCCAAAACCCTCACCAGGGATACCGACTACCTGAATCTTTTGTAGTAAATAATCAAAAAATTCCCAACCACTCATGCCATTAGGGCACTTCATCCAAATATACGGAGAATTCTTACCTCCCGTATACCAAATGCCTGCAGTATCCAATACTTTCATAAAATAAGAGGCATTATCTTTATATATACGAATATTCTCACGGATTTGTTTTTGACCTATCGGCGTAAATACCGCTGCAGCACCTTTCTGTAAAATATAGGATATACCGTTGGTCCTCGTTTCACGGTTACGAGACCACATTTCATTCAAATTCATTCCGCCTCGCATCAAATTTTTGGGGACAACCGTGTAGCCGAGTCTTGTACCCGTAAACCCAGCTGTCTTGGAAAGAGAACATATTTCTATTGCACATTGATCCGCATTATCCAACTCATAAATACTATGAGGAACATTTTGATCTTCAATAAATATTTCATACGCCGCATCAAAAAGAATCACTGCTCCGATTTTATTAGCAAAATCTACCCAAGACTGAAGCTGCGTTCGATCATAAGCAGCACCAGTAGGATTGTTGGGTGAACAAATGTAAATAATATCGGCCTTCATTTTTTCATTTGGTATTGGCAAAAAATTAATTTCCTCTCCCGCATCCAAATGGACAATTTTTCTGCCTGCCAAAATATTGGTATCCACATATTCAGGATATGTAGGTTCAATAACCATAACGGTATTCTCTTGGTCAAACAACTCCAAAATATCACAAAGATCATCACAGGCGCCACTTGAAACAAATATTTCATTCTCCTTTACCGCCGCACCCATCGCTTTATAGTATTTGGAAATAGCCTTCCGCAGAAAAGGAGCGCCACTTTCGGGCATATAACCATGAAATGTAGCAGCGTTAGCTTGATCGTCAACCGCTTCATGCAACGCGTTGATAACGGCTTCACAAAGCGGCAAAGATACATCACCCACTCCCATTTTCAATACCTTGTTACCGGGATTGGCTTTAAGATACTCATCAGTCTTTCTATAAATCGTATTAAATAAATGACTTTTCTTTAATTGTGCATATCTTGTATTCGGCTTCAACATTTTTCCGTATCTCCTTTATCAATAATTTCATACAAGCCCATCATAATAACAACATTGTTTCAGGCAACCCGAATGTATGACGTTCTGTCCTCAGGATTTTAAACATCAGGTTAACTGCATTTTACGTTATACGTTTTAAAAAAAGCAGGTCAATATTTCGAACTTCAATTTTGAAAAAAACTATATTTTTATAGTTTTATCATTACCCATTTCTTTTTGACAAAATGAACGTTAATACCCAATCTACGGCCGCCTTATTCTATCTTCTGTTTCTATAATAAAAAAAGGGCTATGACACTTTCAGTAAATCATGAAAGACACCATTGCCCTTATCTGCTGCTAAATTGTCTCGCAAAAATACATTTGGAATGATCAAACTCAAAGACGCCTTTATCTTTCGTTTATCCTACGTTATATTTACCTTTTTGTCAACTTCTCCATAAAAGGGTTTCCCATCTTTTTCAGTTTACCATTTTATTTCCCGCTGTCTCCATAGTTAGAAAGAACGCGGGCAGAGGGATCGTTTACATCACAACCCTTCCATGATTTATTTGGCATCCAGAAATCTACAATCATCTCACTTTGACCCGGATAATATTTTTCAAAAATTTCACGATATAGAAGCGATTCTTTTGTAAACGGACGAGCATGAGTATATTTTTCAGAAAGCATTTCAAATTGTTTATCTGTATACTGTGTCTGAGCATATTCTTTTAGATAATCTACCATAGAATGACCCACTGCATCTGAAAAAGCCGCTTTTTCACGCCACAAAATTTCTTTTGGCAGATAATCGCCGTCTTCAAAGGCGTGGCGGAGCAGGTATTTCCCTTTACCATATTTATTCATCTTGATTTCCGGATCAATACTCATCACATATTCAACAAAATCAAGATCACCAAATGGTACACGCGCCTCTAAAGAATTTACTGAGATACAACGATCGGCACGAAGTACATCATACATATGAAGTTCTCTTACTCTTTTTTGAGATTCCTTTTGAAATTCTTCTGCATTCGGCGCAAAATCCGTATACTTATAACCAAAAAGTTCATCAGATATTTCACCCGTAAGCAATACGCGGATATCTGTCTGTTCATGGATTGCTTTACAAACCAGGTACATACCCATGCTGGCTCTGATTGTCGTTATATCATATGTGCCAAGCAGGTAGACAACCTCATCCAAAGTAGAAATCACATCCTCGGGCGTCATATAAATTTCTTTATGATCACTGCCAATGTAATCGGCTACTTGTTTTGCATATTTAAGATCTATGGCATCTTCACTCATACCAATAGCAAAAGTTTTAATAGGTGTTTTTATTTTTTTTGCCGCAATGGCACAGACCAAAGAAGAATCCAAACCTCCTGAAAGAAGAAAACCTATCTTTGCATCTGCAATTAATCTCTTTTCTACCCCCGCAACAAGCTTTTCGTGGATTTTTTTACATACACTTTCACGATCATCACGACAGATTTCTCTCACCGCCGCAATATCGCAGTAACAGATAAATTTACCGTCTTTATAATAATGGCCTGGGGGAAACGGCATAATTTTATCTGTCAACCCTATAAGATTTTTGGGTTCACTTGCAAAGATAATTATACCATTATCATCAAAACCGTAATATAGCGGACGGATCCCAATAGGATCTCGTGCCGCAATATATTCTTCTGTTTGGCCATCATAGATAATACACGCAAATTCCGCATCAAGAAATTTAAACATATCCGTTCCATATTCACGGTACATGGGAAGCAATATCTCGCAATCGCTTCCACTTTTAAATGTATATCCCTTTTTCAGTAAATCCTCTTTTTGCTTTTCAAAACCATATAATTCTCCGTTACAAACGGCATAACTGTCATCCAGTTCAAAGGGCTGCATACCTGACGGCGTAAGCCCCATAATAGAAAGGCGATGAAATCCGAGAAGTCCTTTCCCTGTATCGATAATGCGAGTGTCATCCGGTCCGCGCGAGAGAGTTTTTGCAAAAGCCAATTGAAAAATATCAAAAGTAATACCACTACCACAGTAACCCATAATAGAACACATGGAAGTTTACCTCCGTAAAATTCAGTAATTTCAGCATCCTACAGGGCGATTGCTGTACTCGCGGTGCCACCTGTATTTTTTCTTATTTTCCAAGTCTCCAACAAGACCTTATCATTTGACGTCTGACGAAACGGCGCACCTACTAAGAGATATCCTTTTCGGATTGCAGCTCGAAAAGTGTTTTTCACCCGGATTGGCATCTGCAGCTTCCACTCTCCTGCATTCGCTATATGCCAATTGACCGTGTTACTTCTCTTTTCTCAAGCGCTTTTACTGATATTTAATTCACAACTCGGGCAAGTTATATGCAGAACATTTATAATGAATCTAATAAACAAATTCACCAATTTCCCGTTTTATAACGATAACCCATATCTGAAATTACTTTAACATGTTGCAGATTTTTATCACGATATCTTTGGTGTTTTTTTCAGTAAAACCTGGAGCATAATTGCCCATTTAAACAAAATACTTACCGTAAATATCGATCAAATGCCTTTCTCTGCGATCAATTTTCTTATTTATCTTACACCGAATAAAAGATCAGCATATGTTGGGAAAGGCCAGTAGCTCTTTGCTGTCAGTGTCTCTGCTTCATCACAGGCAACTCTGAGCTCACCCATTTTTACAAGAACAGAATCACGAATCATTTCTGATTCCGCGCCAATGTCTTCTGCTTTATTAAGACACAAAACTGCTTCCTCGAGCTCTTCCGATTTTTCCTGCATTCTATCAATCAAAGCGGAAAGTTTTCTCACAAGACTAATTTCATAGTTGCAGGCAATTCCCGAATCAAGCGCCTTCTTAGCTGCCGCAGCCTTGGCGGTATCTGCGGTAAAGGCTTCTACTGCAGGAATAATCTGCGTCTTTGCCATATCAACCATTGTATTTGCTTCAATTACGATTGTCTTACAATAATTTTCCAACATAATTTCGCATCTGGATTTAAGTTCTGCCTCAGAATACACACCGTGAGACGTAAGCATATCTACATTCTTTTTATCAAGCAGATGAGGCATACAATCAGCCGTAGTGCGATAATTGAGAAGTCCGCGTTTTTCTGTTGCTTCTTTGATCCAACTATCATCATAGCCATTACCGTTAAAAATAATGTGCTTATGATCCTTTATCGTCTTTTTAATCATGTCATGTAACGCTGTTTCAAAATCTTGCGCGCCTTCCAATCTATCCGCATAAATTTTAAGGGTTTCGGCAACTGCGGTATTCAACATAATATTGGCGCAAGCTATACTATTGGAAGAACCAAGCATGCGGAACTCAAACTTATTGCCGGTAAAAGCAAAGGGAGAAGTCCTATTACGATCCGTAGTATCGCGATTAAACTTAGGCAGTACATCAACCCCAAGTTTCATCTGTGTTTTTTGTGCACCATAATAAGGAGTATCGGTTTCAAGCGCTTCAAGCACAGCGTTCAATTCATCACCAAGGAAAATTGAAACGACTGCAGGAGGTGCTTCATTTGCACCAAGCCTATGATCGTTTCCTGCTGTAGCAACCGAAATTCTGAGAAGATCCTGATAGTCGTCAACTGCTTTAATAACAGCACAAAGGAATAATAGGAACTGCGCATTTTCATATGGAGTATCGCCGGGCGATAGTAAATTTTGCCCGCTATCAGTAGCAATCGACCAGTTATTATGTTTACCACTGCCGTTTACTCCTGCAAAAGGTTTTTCGTGAAGCAAGCATACAAGGCCATGTTTAGCAGCAACTTTTTGCATAATCTCCATAGTAAGCTGGTTATGATCAGTAGCAATGTTCGTTGTGGTATAAATAGGAGCTAACTCATGCTGAGCAGGAGCGACCTCATTATGTTCTGTCTTCGCAAGGATACCGAGTTTCCAAAGTTCC
>CALVMT010000069.1 GCA_944347775.1 uncultured Clostridia bacterium
GATACAAGAAAGCCCAACTACACGCATTTTTAAATAACGCGCAAAAACAGCCTCAATTGCTGTACTCATACCCACGGCATCCGCCCCCAACGTCGAATAAGCACGTACTTCTGCCGGAGTTTCAAAAGACGGTCCGAGTACTTGCATATATGTCCCTTTATTTGCTTTAATCCCCAAGCCCCTGCAAATATCCGCAATGACATTGTTCATTATTTGGTCATAAACATGCGTCATATCAACAAAAACAGGATACATTATTGTGGGTTTGACTCCTTCCAATGGATTCCTTCCTGTATAGTTAATATGATCGGATAAAATCATCAAATCCCCTACATTATACGTCGGATTGATGCCACCGGCAGCATTGGTCAAAATTATCTTATCTACTCCAAGCTCCTTCATTATAGCCATTGGTAAAACCGTTTGGCGCGCCGAATGCCCTTCATACATATGAATCCGCCCTTGCTGCAAAACAACGCCAATACCGTTTAAATCACCAAATACAAAATTCCCGGCATGGCCCTCAACCCCACACTGAGGCATACCTCTAAGCGCAGAATACGAAATTTTACAAACATTTTGCATCGCATCCGCTACACCTCCCCAACCGCTGCCAAGAACAATTGCAATTCTGGGTTTGACATTTTGAATTTTTTTAATCTGCTCCGCTATATCCTTAGCAATAATATAATTACAATATTTTTCTTTCATTTTTAATTTCTGCCTTTGTCAATGTAAATAGATCAGATCAAAGATCCGATCCTTTTTTTGCAAGCCGAATGCCGCCTTTACAAAACTTGATATACAATCAAATCCTTCAATTGTTCCTAAATTTACAGGCTTAATATGCGTTCCGTAAATTAACAACGGTACGTATTCACGAGAATGATCGGTCGAAGGAGTTGTCGGATCGCAACCATGATCCGCCGTTAATATAAGAATATCTTTCTCTTCTAAATTTTTTATGATTTTCGGTAAAGTATTATCAATAAATTTTAATGCCGAGGCGTATCCAATCGCATCATTACGATGTCCATACAACATATCGGTATCTACAAGATTGGCAAATATTAATCCGTCCTCAGCATTTTTTGACAGATCGCAGAGCGCCCTAAGCCCTTCCTCATTATTCCCTGTGTGAATACTTTTTGCTATGCCTCTGCCGCAAAATATATCCTGAATCTTACCAACCGATGTTACCGAAATGCAATTTTCGGCAAGGATATCCAGCAAAGTTTTTCCTGGAGGTTTCAAAGCAAAATCTTTCCTGTCTTCCGTACGTCTGAACTTGCCATTCTCATGAACGAACGGCCGGGCAATCACCCTTCCAACCGCACGCGGGCCAACCATTACAGAACGTGCAACCTCACAAATTCTATATAATTCTTCTAAGGATATAATTGAAATATCCGCTGCTATCTGCAGCACTGAATCCTGCGAGGTATAGAGGATCGGGCAACCAGTCTTTAAATGCAAAGGCCCCAAACGTTGAATTATTTCAGTGCCCGAAGCCACCTCGTTACCGATAAATTGAACCCCTGCCGCCTTTTCTATATCATGTACAATCTCTTCTGGGAAAGTATTGTAAACTTTAAAAGGATTCGCTAAAACCAATCCGGCAATTTCATAATGGCCCGCAGTAGTATCTTTTGCAGGCGTTTTTTCAGAAAGCCTTGCATAAGCGGCCTGCGGGTTGGGGATAGCGTTAAGACTTCTTTCTTTTGAAACTTTTTTTGCTACACCGTCAATATTATTTAATCCCAAAGAAATTAAATTCGGCAAAGACACACCGGTACTTGCAACAACATTGCCGTAAGTATTAGAACCATCATCCCCATATTGTGCGGCATCAGGCATTGCACCTATCCCAAAACTATCAATAACAATCAAAAATATGCGCATTCTATTACCTCTATTTCAGTATAACACAGAAAACAAAAAAAGAAAAGGCTTTTAAAAAAGAGCGTTCCAATTTTTTGGAAACGCTCTTTTTATTTATTTCCCCAGCATATTATCAATTGCTATGCCATACCCTCGCGTCGGATCATTTAAAAAAACATGGGTTACCGCGCCAATCAATTTACCGTCCTGCAAAATAGGACTGCCACTCATACCCTGCACAATTCCACCCGTCGCATTCAACAGCTGTGTGTCGGTCACTTTTAAAACAAAATTTTTGTTTTGCTTATTATCTTCATCCACTTTTACAATATTAATTTCATATTCTTTCGGCTCAACCCCATCGACTGTAGATAGAATACAAGCCTTGCCGGGATGCGCATCTGTACATATTTCAGCTTTTCGAAGCGATGCAACATCTAATGAATCCCCAAAATTCCCATAAATTCCCGTTTCGCAATTTTTATCTGCAGTCGCTATTTTATTTTCCCCCATAAACAGGCCCTTTAACTCACCTGCTTTTCCTCGTTCGCCTTTGACCACATTTACAATTGAACATCTATATATATTCCCACCATCAAGTTCCATAAGTTTTCCACTTTCATCCGATACAGGATGGCCGAGCGAACCGAAACGGAGTGTCTCCTTTTCAATATAAGTTACAGTTCCTATTCCTGAAACACTGTCACGAATTAAAATTCCTAATTTATATCTGCCACTAGCCAAATCTTTTGCCGGTTGAATTTCTACTTGTTCATTTTGCTCCTGTCCTTTAACAGTTATCTGCGACTTTCTTCCGTTACAACAAGATAAAGCGCTGCCAATATCTTCCGCGGAAGATAT
>CALVMT010000070.1 GCA_944347775.1 uncultured Clostridia bacterium
TCCGTTTATGTTCCTGTAAGTAGTGTTTGTGTCGCTGCCCCCACAAACTGATAGGTTTGTTTTCTTTTTCAGCTGGTAAAGTAAGGCAAGGAATATAATAATCCCCCTGCAACTCATACCATAAACGATTGCTTTCATCATAAATATACTTGTCCATTGAAAAATCCTCCGTTATAATATATTCGCACATATGTCACAGTTCTCCGATTGCCACACTCTTTTATATCTTGTTATGAGACTTTCTTGCCCTTGCATTTGCCCTTATGAGCAAGGAGGGAAAGAGTAAACTTGTGTGAAATCATATAAAGGGATAAGGCGAACACATTGCGATAAATTCTTTATTTTCAAGGCTTTTGGAGGATTTTATTGATAACCTATGGAGAGCAATAATCACTCATAATTTTATGGTTTTCAAATTCTTAGTTTGCGAGGAGTTTTTGCCATGCAGTTGCAAACGATTCATACTGTTTATGCAACATCTGCCGATGTTGCCATTAATCCAGCCGAAGCGCTCCGCTATATGGGCGCTCATAAAGATGACGCCCCGGCCAGGAGACTTTTTGAAGAATGTATAGAAAAAGCAAGTGCCGCATTTTCCTACCGGGCTTGCTTTTCATGCTGTCCCGTTTTTTTTGAAAAAGACAGTGTATGTCTGCCTTTTGGTGAGGTCGGCAGCGCTGATCTTAGTCGGCATTTATCCGGCTGTTCACAGGTCTATCTTCTAGCCGCAACCGTAGGCTTCTCAATTGACCGCTTGATTTCTAAATATTCCGCTTTGCAGCCAAGCCATGCTCTTGCCTATCAAGCTATCGGTGCCGCAGCTATCGAAGCCTGGTGCGACCAGCTCTGTGCTTTTCTAAAAGAGCAGGCAGGGGTACCGTTGACATCGCGCTTTAGTCCGGGATATGGCGATTTCCCGCTGAGTTATCAGCGCGATTTTCTCTCTGCTTTGGATACACAGCGGCGTATCGGCCTTACATTATCCGAAGGCGGGCTTATGCTTCCCACCAAATCGGTTAGTGCGATTATCGGCATACAAAGCATATTTTCTGCCCAAACCTCTTTATCCTCTTGTAAAGAAGGGTGTGCAAACTGCACAAAACAGTGCGCTTTCCGTAAACGCGATTAAACCTCTGCGCCATCCATTTTTATTGTCTGTGTGAAAGGATTTTTCTGATATGCCTAATCCAATCGATCTGATTTCAAAAAATTTCCTGGTATTTGACGGTGGCTCCGGCTCAATGCTACAAACGCTTGGGTTAGATGCCGGTCAACCTCCTGAAACCTGGAACATACAACACCCAGAAGTTGTCACCCGGCTTCATCGAGCGTATTACGAGGCAGGCAGCGATATTGTCTGCGCCAATACCTTCGGCTGCAATGCCGATAAGTTAAAAAATATTTCCTATTGCCAACAGCAATTAATCGAAGCAGCCTTTGGCTGCGCGCACGCTGCCCGTGATTCTTTTCACGATGGGAAACAACGCTTTATCGCAATGGATATCGGACCTATCGGCAAATTGCTGGAACCGCTGGGCGGGATGAAATTCGAGCAAGCCGTCCGTCTTTTCGGTGATATGGCTGCACTTGGTGAAAAAAATGGTGCTGACGCCATCCTTATTGAAACAATTAGCGATACTTATGAAGCCAAAGCTGCGGTTTTGGGCGCAAAAGAACACAGCCGGCTTCCCGTATTTGTATGCGTGACGTTTGACCGTACTTCCCGTTTGATGACAGGTGCCTCTGTCCAGGCCGTTGTTGCGCTTTTGGAAGGGCTTGGAGCCGATGTCATTGGGCTGAACTGCGGGCTCGGTCCTATCCAAATGCGTGCCTGTGCAGAAGAAATGCTGCGTTTTGCAAGTAGGCCGGTCATGGTCAAGCCAAATGCAGGAATGCCGCATTTAAAAGACGGTGTTACCAGTTATGATATTTCCCCCGATGCCTTTGCTGAGGCAATGCGTCCTGTTATACGCGCTGGCGCCCGCGTTTTAGGTGGCTGCTGCGGTACAACGCCTGATCATATCCGTGCGCTCAGAAAGGTTCTTTCTGCCGAACAACCCATCCCTATCATCCCGAAACAAACAACACTTCTTTCCTCATATACCCACGCTGTTGTTCTCGGAGAAAAACCGTTGCTCATCGGAGAACGCATCAATCCTACGGGGAAACCCCGCTTAAAACGTGCCCTAAAAGAGCAGGACTGGCAATATGTACAGCAGGAAGGCGTGCGCCAGCAAGATGCAGGAGCAGACATATTGGACGTCAATATGGGATTGCCCGGGCTCGACGAAGCTTCTGCTATCGAACAGGCAATTCGTTCTTTGCAGCGGGTAACCGATCTTCCTCTGCAAATCGATACCGCCGATGCTGAAGCGATGGAGCGTGGTCTACGGTGTTATAACGGCAAACCTCTTATTAATTCGGTCAACGGAAAAGAGCAAAGCATGGCAGCAATACTGCCTTTGGCCGCTAAATACGGCGGCGTCGTTGTCGCGCTTACTCTTGATGAACAGGGTATCCCTAAAACCGCAGAAGGCAGACTTGCCATTGCCCGAAAAATTAGTGAACGTGCCGCACAATACGGCATACAAAAAAAAGATCTTTTGGTCGACCCTCTGGCTATGGCGGTCAGCGCCGATCCTTCCGCCGCCTTAACTGCATTAAAAGCCATCCGCCTGCTCAAAGCCGACGGTTTCCGTTGCAGCCTTGGCGTTTCAAATATATCCTTTGGCCTGCCTATGCGTGATGCGATCAACGCTGCCTTTTTTACTCTGGCCATGCAGGCCGGCCTTGACGCCGCCATTTTAAATGTACATGCGCAAAGCATGATGCAGTCTTACTACAGTTACCTTGCGCTTAGTCAAAAAGACCCCAGTTGTTCCTCTTATATTGCCTACTGCGCCGCACATCCTTCTGCCCAAGTACAGCCTTCGCCCGCATTACCGCCGCAAAATATTTCCGGTACTGCTTTGCAAAATAAGCTGTTGCGTGGCCTTGGAAGCGCCGTCTGCGCCGATTTGCAAAAATTATTGGAAGGCGGCGCAAATCCGATGGCACTTATCGATAACGAGATCATCCCTGCGCTCAACATTGCCGGCACTGCCTTTGAAAAAGGTACGCTTTTTCTTCCGCAACTGCTCCTTTGTGCAGAAGCAGCAACAGCTGCGCTGGACTTGTTAAAAGAGCGCATTTTGAAAAACGGGCGTCAAACAAAAACAAAGGGGCGACTTTTGCTGGCTACGGTTCATGGTGATATCCATGATATCGGCAAAAACATTGTGAAAACGCTTTTGCAAAGCTACGGTTATTCCGTTCTCGACCTTGGAAAGGATGTTCCCGCTCAGACTGTATTGGAAGCAGCGCAGAAAGAGAATATCCGCCTTATCGGTTTAAGCGCATTGATGACAACAACGCTTCCGGCTATGGAACAAACCATTGCGCTACTTCACCGCAGTCTTCCCGACTGTAAAGTTGTTGTAGGCGGCGCGGTTCTTACACAGGAATACGCTGGTGCCATTGGCGCTGATTTTTACGCACAAACCGCAATGGATACCGTCCGCTACACAGAACTTTTTTTTGCGCAGCATGATTAATGACCAACTTTAAAACCCGCCTGCCAGCAAAACAACCTTTGCCCATTTTGTCTGCAAAAACAAAAACCCGGCACCGCAGTATTCTTTTCGGCGATGCCGGGTTTTTTCGATTCATTTTTCCGTATGCGGCTCAGTTTTTGTTGTGCCGCCCTTATTTTTTCTTTCTAATTTCACACGCGTATGATCGGGATATTCAATATATGTATTATCCAACGTATCGATCATCATGGTGCGAAATTCCGCCAGATACTCTTTGCGCAATTGCTGCCGTTCTTTTATTTCTTCCGGAGTTAATCCACGCTCTTTTGCCAGTTTGGCCAACTCATTAATGCGCTTCAGCGCTTTATTCTGCATAATCTTTTGCCTCATTGCCTGTTTTTCATCAGTATAACAGCCGTCGCATTCCCACGCAAGCCGCAAAATACTTTATCTTAATCATTGCTATCAATCAAAATCGCAACTCGGCTTTTGCCGTAGCCATAATTATTGCGGTTCAAATACAGTACCAATAAAGTAACAAAAAAGCTCAGACATTCGCCCACCGGTACCGCAAACCATACGCCGTTAATCCCCCATAATGCCGGCAGGATAATAATAGGCAGCATACTAAAGACGCAATTTCTCAAAAAAGAGATAATTGAAGCGTTTTTTCCGTCCGAAAGAGCAGAAAACATCCCGGTAACAAAAATGCAGAATCCGGAGAATAAAAAGGTAATGGGAAAAATATGCATTCCTTGCAATACCATGTCAAATAATCCGGGTTCCTTTGCTTTTGAAACGTAAATGCCAATCAACGGTTCAGCAAAAATAAAGCAACCTACCACAACAACAACGGATAAGACTGCAATAAATTTGACGGCATACCAGAAATATCTCCTCACTCGTTCCTTACTGCGTGCACCAAAACTATAGCTGAATACCGGTGCTATTCCATCAGCAAAACCAATAAAAGCTGAGACAAGCATATAATGCAAATAACCCAGAATAGAATAAGCCGCAACACCATCCTCTCCTACCAGGCTCAACATCACCATGTTTGCTGCAAACGCAGAAATACTCATCGCAATATGATTGATCAGCTGGGAAACACCCGTTCCGCAGACGCTTGCCATTAAGCGAAAAATATGCTTCTGCGGGCGCGCAAAGCAGATTTCATTCTTTTTGCGTGTATAAAAATTAAGCCCCCAAATGCATACGGCAATATCTCCCAAAATCGTAGAGAGCGCCGCTCCTCGAATTCCCCATTCAAGCTGCACAATAAAAATAATGTTAAAAATAATATTCATTGCGCCTACAAGCATTGAACTGACAACGGCAAAATGCGGCCTGCCTGCCGTAGAATAGAAGAAGTCAAACAGCGGGCAAAGCATACTGACCGGCTGAGCAAGCCATAGAACGGTGCTATACGCCTTGCAATCCTCCATCAATAGGTCGGTCGCACCAAGCAGACGTAATATCTGTTCCTGGAAAGTCATGCCCAATACAGCAATAAGTATTCCGGTAAATAAAGAGGCCAGTACAATTCCCGTAAAATCACGCTTTGCTTCCTCGGGCTTGCCCTCACCCATTTTACGCGCGCAGACTGCGCTGCCACCGGCAGCAAACATAATCGAAAATCCACCGGTAAGCATACTGAACGGGAAAATGATATTAATTGCCGAAAGCGCATTTTTCCCGACATAATTTGAAACAAACAGACCATCGTCAATCGTTTTAAAAATAGAAAGAAACAATGACGTTGCCAATGTGGGCAATATGAATCTGATCAGCTGCCAAAACGTAAAATTTTGGCCAATTCGGTTTAAAGGTTGTTTTGTCGTTTCCATATTCTCCACCTTTTTCCTATCTATATTATATTTACGGTAAACCGCAGCACGATCTATTCTAAACTATAGTGTAACACTATAGTCAAGCGCTTTTTGTCTTTTTTTCATTTTGCATACGGCCAAAATATAAGGCCTACCAAAAAGCCTTTTTTCGGTTTTTATGATATAATGGAGGCTATCCGCATATGATGGAGGCAATAAGTGATGTCATTTTACAATCAACTCATTACAACTGGCCAGTTTGCCAAAGCTGCCGGCACAACGAAAGATACCTTGCTTCATTACGAACGCATCGGATTATTTCTCCCCGTTCATGTCGCCGCCAATGGTTACCGTTATTATTCACCGCGCCAATTTGGCGTATTTTCGGATATTCAAAATCTAAAAAAAACCGGGATGCAGTTGGCGGAAATTAAGAACTATATGGATAAACGCAGTCCGCTTTATTTTATTGAGCTTCTCGAGCGCCAAATCGACCAGACAAAAAAACAGCTTGAGCGCCTTTCCGACAGTTTATGCGATATGCAGACCGCCCTTTTCAACGCCCGGGAAGCTCGGGATGCCGGCGATGAAATCCGACTTGTCTGCTGTCCCGCCGTACTTGGTATTGCCAGTTATGATCCCAGTCATGCTTTTGGGAAAAACTTTTCGGATTTTTGGACGATTTTGCAAAAAAACAACACTTTTACCTACAATATTCTCTGCGGAATATTGAATATCCGCGATATCCAAAACGGCGATTACCAAAAATATTCGGGTATTTATGCACAAATTAACGGCTCTGCTTCCAAAGGAGCAGAAATTGTTCGCCCAGCCGGGCAATATCTGATCGGTTACCATCATGGTCCGGCGCAGACAGTCGGAAAAACTTATCGTCGTCTGCTCGATTATGCCAAAACGCATCGGTTGCCACTTGCTTTTCACGCCTTTGAAGAATATTTGCTTTATGAAGTGGCCGCCCAACGTGAAGACCAATTTGTCACTAAACTTTTGTTACAATTGCGCTGATTTCTTTATCGGCTCTATTTTGTTTTGCAGAAAAAAGCCGCCCAAAAGGCAGCTTTTCGCTCTTTTTCAAATTTTTTAACAATATTCCACTTTCAGCTCTTTTCTGTTCTTTACACCGTGTCCCCCTTCTTCAGCTTCATAACCTATGGGCAGAATAACCGAGGGGACAATATCTTTTGGAAGCGCAAACGCTTCGCAAACCTTTTTGGGATCAAACGATCCAATCCAGACGCTGGATAAGCCAAGTTCCTGAGCCTGCAACATCATGTGTGTTGCAACAATCGCGGCATCAATATCGCCAAACTCTTTACCGTCATAACCCCTTTTCCAGCTTTCGCGACGATCGTAGCAGACGATTATTGTCAGAGGTTCTCCGAAATCAAACCTCATGCATCCGCGTAGTTTTTGCCGTGCCTCTTTACTCTGCAAAACAAAAATGCGCTGTGGCTGGAAATTCACTGCTGTAGGCGCGGCTTTTGCCGCATCGAGAATCTTCTCCAGCTTTTCGCGTTCCACCGGTTTATCTTTATACTTTCTAACCCAACATCTCTGCCAAATCAATGTTGAAAATTCCATCGCTTCTCTCCATTTCCGCTCCGCCCTTTTAGGTGGACCAATATTTTCCCGCAGCATCTATCTTAAGCAAGTAGACACCCAAGCAGCTTAAGAACAGGCGCCGCACGATTTTACAGGTAAAACACCATTTTATTATATCAGCCTACAGTATTTTGCGCAATTTTTCACCCTGAAAGGGGTATAATAAAAGCGCGGGCGTCTGCCCGCGCTTTTCGGCAATTCAATATAATTTTGCTATTTTAAAATATAAACTTTATAGCCTCTCTTTCTGCCCCATGTGCGGCAGTCTGATTCGCTATCCATATACAAGTCAAACTGCGTATATTCCTTTCCTCTAAAGCCGCCTGTATCCTCAATACGGCCATAGCCGTACCCGGGTACATATACTTTTGTACCGTAAGCAAACTTTGCGGGATCCGCAGCGACAGTCCCGATTTTGGGATATACGCCCGTTGCTGTTGGATTTCCTGTCCAGGTATACGCTGTTACATAGTCAATATAAACGGTTTTTGCAATAATCGAAGCATCCGGCTCTGGTGCATTTTTATGTTCATAGAGATTACCTGTATGAATTTGCGTTATTGTAGGTACGCTGACGAGCTTTCCCTCATCGTTGATTTCACCAAACTGCGTACTGCCTGAAGCCTGCGTATTGCCCGAACCCGCCGAGTTGTCGGTCTGCTGGTTTTGATTGCTGCTCTGGCCAGAAGAAGAGTTTTCCTGTTTCGGCGCGACATATGTTCCTATCGCAGTAATTTCATCAACCGCTTCTTTTATCACTTCGCTGCCGATAACAGTACGCGAGACTTCTACACCGTTTTTATAGACAACCTGTATCGTGTGCCGTTCAAGTCCATTTTCGCCTTGCTGGACCAGTTTTGTCTTTCCTTTGGCAAGCGTGCTGTCATTCTTTGTTATTTCTTTGTAGTAGAGCACCTCATCCTCTGTAATTGTCTGTTCTTCCACCTCGATAATGGTAATCTCGGTTCCCGAACTGATCATGGTCTCTGCTACGGGATATACCTCATCATGCTCTCCAAGAGTGATTCCCGCGATGTCCAGTGCCTGCTGCACTGTTCCCGCAAGCATCTTTATGCTGGTCTTTTCATTACCCCTTGTAATATCTACGGCAAATGCGCGCTTGATGACAATCTCCATACCATCTTGCAGCTCTGCCTGCGTATCTGTCACCAACACATCGCCTTCGCCAAGTATTATCCCGTTTTTCTCCAGAAATGCCCCGACAGTTTTTTCAGTCGTATTTGCTGCAACAACACGTCCTGCATCATTGACTAAAATATCATATTCGCGCGGCAATAAAATGCCCGAACAAAGAATCGCCGCAACCGCGATAACAAGCACCGCCGCAGCCGTTACACCGCCGTAAAATTTTCCTTCTCTATGAAAAATCTGCTTCCATGTTCCCTTTTTTAAATCCCGGACCGTCTGTTGGTCTTTTGTTGAGGTATGCATTTTATGCCGTCTAAAGCGCAGGCTTTCTACCGTTTTTTTCATTAAAGAGCTTATCCCAGAACAGATCCGCCGCCCTTTAAGCACAATTCCGTTACTGAAAGCAGCCGCTTTTTTTACCACTGTTTTTCCTTGTTTTCCGTTATTTGCAACTTTTTTCCCTTCAACCAATTGGCTGCGCTTTACTTTGCGCTTGACACCTGTTTTGGTTGTCTGAAAAAAATTGTCCTTTTTTTTCATTGATATCCTCCGGTAAATTAAATTGCCGTTAACGGGCAAATTATATACCGATTAGCGGTATTTTGTCAAATTTTTGCCCGTTTTCCGCCTAAAATATATCTTATTATATTCTTTTACCCCTTTTTTTATACTAATTTTCCCCACTTTTGGTATTTTTTTATTTTTAAACTTTTTCTTTTTTCTCTTTGCAAAACGCGATGCTGCCGATATAATAAAAGCATGAAAAAACAATGGACATCTTATTTTCACGCAGGGCTATATATCGCAGCAATACTTCTCTTTGCCATTTTGCTGCTGCTGCCTGGCTGTTCCGCAATGAGTACGGCTTCTACCGTTGCAGAGACATTTATGCAAAACATGCAAAACCTGGATTTTTCCGCTGCCTACAGTTGTTTATGGAAACGTGCCGGCTGTGTATCGGAAGAAACCTTTGTTTCGTCTGCGCAAAATATCTATGATTCGCTTGGCGCAACCGCCATTTCTTTCCCTTTCCACGATATTCAGGCCGATGGGAAGCAGGTAAAATTTTCTTACACCGTTGCCTACGTCCACGGTGAAGATTTTACCGTTGAAAATTCTATCTCTCTTTTTTTATTAAAAGAAGATGGCAATTATTATATTCAATATAGCGATGATATGCTGCTCGAGGGCTATACATCAGGTTGCCGAATTGTCCGTTCCACCCTTAAAGGGGCGCGCGGCGAAATCTTTACGGCAGATAAGACCGCCGTTGCCGTAAATTCCTATTCCGATACTGTCGCCATTTCGGTTTCTGAGGATCTCGATATCAACAGTGTAATCAATTCGATCGCTGCCTTAACGGGCATGACAAGCGAAGAAACGGTTAGTATTCGCGAAAAATATAATTCCGCACTCAAAAATAATTACGCAGAGGTCGCCGCCTACGTCTTTCCTATCGGCGAATTGAGTGATGAATTAAGAGCTCAGCTCTGCGCTATTGAGGGGGTTTCGATTGATTCCGACTCGCTCACACCTCAACGCTATTATCCTTACGGAGAAATTTATGCTCATATCGTCGGCTATGCCTCTTCTCCAAGTGAGGAGCAACTTGAAGAACTTGCGGAACAGGGCTTTGCCAATGCCGAACTGGTCGGTAAAGTAGGCATTGAAGCAGAATACGACAACGCTTTGCAGCCGCAAAGCGGATATATCTATCGTCTTTACAGCGCCGACGGCGCTTATCTGCGTACACTTTATGAAAAACCGGCAGTCAACGGCGCCGACATTTTCCTAACCATTAACCATGATATGCAGCAAAAGGCCTATTATCTTCTGGCTTCGGAACTGAAATCCGATCAGACCGGGGTAAATATTGTTATGGATCCTACTACAGGTTTTGTACAAGCCATGGTTTCAATGCCCAGTTACGACCCTAATATTTTCTCTTTTCCCGTTTCGGATGCAGATTACGCCGAATTAAATGACCCAACCAGCAAACAGCCGCTGTACAATCGCGCAACTTCCGGCCTTTATCCACCAGGTTCGATTATCAAGCCTTTTACTGTAACTCCGGCGTTGGAAAACGGTATTGTTACGCGTTATACTGTCTTCCCCTATGAAGTAAAAAACAATGAATGGAAGCCCGACGGCGTCTGGTATTGGGAACCTGTTACACGTAACGAAGCACCGGATGCTCCGCTTGATTTGGATACAGCCATTCGCTTTTCAGATAATATCTATTTTTCCTGGGTTACCCTTAAAATGGGCGACGAGCTGTTTATGAACTATATGGAAAAAATCGGGATTGGCAAAGCCGTCCCCTTTGACCTGCCGACTTCGGTTTCCAACCTGCTTAACGACAGTACCGAGCTCAACCGAAAAATGCTCTCCGACCTCTCTTTTGGCCATGGCGAGATGTTGGTTACCCCTATTCAGGCCGCCAGCATGTACACCGTCTTCCAAAATAACGGCGATATACTGACCCCAAAACTCGTCTCTAAAATCTGCCGTTATGATTCCCTCGATACAGAAGAAGTTCTTTATGAGGCCGAACGTGAAGTCTATATCAGCGGCGCAATGACACAGGAGACGGTCGATACACTTACCTATTCATTAAAGCGCGTTGTCACTTCGGGTACGGCGCAATCTCTGCAAACAAACGGGCTTACGCTTGCTGCGAAAACGGGAACTGCACTTAAGGGCGACGACCAGAGCAAACGCATTGCCTGGATTGCCGCATGGTACCAAGATATGGATGACGATCGCCTCGTTCTTGTCATGATCGAAGGGCCCAGAACACAGAGCGACCGACGCCATGCTATCGCAAGGGAATTGCTTCAAAAGGCGGAATAAAATTATTTTGCCATGCTTTGCCCTCTTTTTTCCATAACTTTATAACTTTGGAAATTTTTTCAGTAAAAAACCTCCCTTCCGGCAATTAAACCGGGCGAGAGGTTTTTTACTGGAATTTATGAAAAGCAAAAATTTGCTTTATGAGCAACGCATAGACAGGTCAGTCTTCTCCTTCTCCTGCTGCCTCTATAATTTTCTGCCTTTCTTCTATTGATAATTCTCCCTGCATACGCCATGCGAGGCCGGATTTCCCATAACCGTAGTTATCGGCATTGCGAATAACCAGAGTTGCCGCAACAATAAAGGAAAGTAATTCGCTTACTGGAATGGCCAACCATACGCCAAGCTCGCCAAATAACCACGGCAGCAGCAATAACATAATAAGGCGGAAAAGGAAATTTCTACTCAATGTAAGAATCGAGGCTGTCTTAGGTGCGCCGAGCGCAACAAACATTCTCATAACAAAAATGCACCCGCAGGTAAAAATGCAGCTGTAAAATTCAATCGTCAGCCCAAGATAAGTCATATCAAACAGAGCAGAAGATGCGTTGTTTCCAAAGAAAATAGAAATGAGCGGCTTTCGCAGAAGTTGCCCCAGAATCGTAACCAAAATCGTACCAAAAAACCAAAACTTCAAATTGTGCGTCAATATCCGTTTAAGCTGTTTGGTATCACGGCTACCGTAATTATACGCAATAACCGGTCCAACACAAGTGACATATCCGACAAAAGCCGCATTCAGTACAACGCGCAGGTCGCTGATAATCGTATTTGCGGCGACGCCATTTGCCCCTAAAATCGAAAGCAGGATTTGGATCGTGACAAAATTGACGACACTGAACGAAACGCTGTTGATAAATTGGGAAAAACCCGACTTCCAAGTCATAAGGAAAGTTTCTTTATAACCGCCGTTCGGCTTTACAAAATGAATTTCGTGCTTTTTACCGACAAAAAAGATCAGCCCGACAATACATACGGCAATCTCTCCCAATACGGTAGAAAGGCTAGAACCAACGACACCCCACTGCCATACAACAATAAATAAAATATCCAAAGCAATGTTAACGGCACCGCTCAATAAAGAGCAAAATAAACCCATTTGCGGTTTGCCCGCCGTCGCATAGTAGGCACCAAATACTGCAATTAACAGGTTAATTGGCGTATCAGTAAAGACAATTCGTACAAAAATTCGCGAATTGGCAATCAGTTCATCATCCGCCCCCAAAAAGCGACAAATCGGATCGCAAAACAAATTAAGCAGCAGCGCAAACATTGCTCCTACAATAACGGAAATAACAGCTATTCGCGTAAAAATCCGCTTTGCTTTCAGTTGATCGTGCTTTCCCATACGCTGCGCCGATAGCGTACTTGCGCCTACAGCAAATAACTGAGCAAAAGCCAAAATAAGGCTGTTTACCGGAGATAAAATACTGATAGAAGAAAGCGCGCTCTCTCCTACATAACGGCTCACAAAAAGGCCGTCATCCATTGAACGGAACAATTGCGTACAAAGATTC
This sequence comes from uncultured Clostridia bacterium, assembly GCA_944347775.1. GTDB lineage: Bacteria > Bacillota > Clostridia > Christensenellales > Christensenellaceae > QANA01. The sequence continues at coordinate 12,544 of CALVMT010000070.1, forward strand.
GTTAAAATAGCCGGCAAAGCAAAGCGAATCAATTGCCATAGCGTAAAATCCTGTCCAATGCGGTTTTCTTGTGTCTTTGTTTTTTCCATGCCATACTTCCCTTCCTCTCAAATTTCCTTATATAATTAAGTATAAGTTCTATTTTTTTTCATCAAACAGGTAAAATGTCATAGGCCCCTCCGCTCCGGGACATCTTCCTTCGTTTGCGTTTCCTACAACGTATTTCCAAAAATAAATCATCGCGCAAAAAACTTACATTCAAATTTTGCCCGCTTTATTTAAATGTTTTACCGTTCTTCCAGAGCGGCAAAAGAAAACCCGCCTGACACGGCGGGCTCGGTTCCACCTTACCACTAAAGATCCATCCCAATATAGGTGAGCAATCCCTGTTCCCGCCAAGTTTGCGTCCGCACATTGGAATTCACGCCAATGGTCGCAATACCAACCACTGCACATTTAAATTTTTCCAAAAGCGCCATTACGGCCATAATTTGCGCACCCGTTTGAATCCATTCATCGACAATCAGCACCCGCTTACCGTTGAGCGGTGCATCTTTTGCGGTTTCCAGGGATTTCCGATGCCCGGAATAATCCATAAATGCAACACGGTAGAGTTGATCGCTTGCATACGGCAATTTTTCGCCTTTGCGCAAAGGCAACAATGCAACATCCAACTCAGTAGCAATTTTTTCACCCAAAAGCCATCCAAGCGCTTCCGGCGCTACAACGATATCTACTTTTTTGCGGTATGGTTCTGCAAGCTTGCGCGCAATCTCCTGGGAAAGTTCCTTATCTGACAACACAGGCAGAAGATCATATCTGCCGACAGATTCTTTTGGCAACAACTGTAAAATTCGTTGCCGTAATTTCTCCATTTCCCCCACATCCTTTCTTTTTCCTTATTTATATCATAACAGATTTTTAACAAAATAGCACTTTTTTGTACAAAAGTTATGCCTTCTTTTAAAATTTGCTTTTTTGCCGTAAAATTAATGAATAATGCGTAAAAACAAAGGCACTCCCCCTTATATTTTTATTCCTTTATGCTATACTAATGATAGAAAAGTTTTGAATCATATCAGATTCCAAACAACTATATTTATAAGGAGCTTTACCCATGAATCAATTGAAAAATGATATGGAAAACCTGGGTATTATTGCGCCCAAGGCGGTTTATCGAAATCTTACTCCCGCACAACTGACGGAAATGGCTATTGCACGCGGGGAAGGAACGTTGTCCAATACAGGTGCGCTCGTCGTAACAACAGGAAAATATACCGGCCGTTCTCCCGACGACCGTTTTGTTGTAGATACAAGCGCAGTACATGATGATATTGACTGGGGCAGCGTCAATAAACCAATTAGTCCCGAAAAATTTGACGCCATCTATGGCAAGGTTATGGCATATCTTCAAGGGCGTGAAATTTTTGTGTTTGACGGTTTTGCCGGTGCTGATGATGCCTATCATCTTCCCGTTCGTGTAATTAACGAGTTAGCCAGCCAGAATTTATTTATCCATCAGCTTTTGCTGCGCCCGACAGAAGAGCAGCTTGTTTCTTTCGTCCCCGGATTTACTATTATTGCCGCACCTGGTTTTAAATGCATTCCCGATATCGACGGCGTACATTCCGAAGCGGCGATTCTTGTACATTTTGAGAAAAAAACTGTCCTGATCTGCGGCAGCCAGTATTCCGGCGAAATTAAAAAATCTGTTTTCTCGGTCATGAACTATTTGCTGCCTAAGCAGGGAGTCTTAGGTATGCATTGTTCCGCCAATATCGGAAAAGCTGGGGATACCGCGCTATTCTTCGGCCTGTCTGGTACTGGAAAAACAACACTTTCCGCTGATCCTGATCGTTATCTCATCGGAGATGATGAACATGGCTGGTCGGATAACGGTATATTCAATATTGAAGGCGGCTGTTATGCAAAATGTATTAATTTGAGTAAAGAAAATGAACCCCAAATATGGGATGCGATTAAATTTGGCGCACTTGTTGAAAACGTTGTGATGGATCCTCTTACACGTGAATTTGATTTCGCAGACGGCTCTCTCACGGAAAATACACGTGTTGGCTATCCTGTCGATTTTATTCCGGGCTGCGTTATTCCCGGTGTCGGCAGCCATCCAAAAACAATTATTTTCCTTACTGCCGATGCCTTTGGCGTTATCCCGCCTATCTCCAAGCTGGATAAAAACCAGGCAATGTATCACTTTGTTTCCGGCTATACCTCTAAGCTGGCTGGCACAGAGCGTGGCATTACCGAACCTCAAACTACTTTCTCAACCTGTTTTGGCGCGCCTTTCCTTCCCTTACCCGCTTCTCTCTATGCTGAAATGCTGGGTAAAAAAATCGAAGAGCATGATGCCAATGTCTACCTTGTCAATACCGGATGGGCTGGAGGAAAATACGGTGTAGGTAGCCGTATGAAGCTACGCTATACCCGCGCAATGGTTAGCGCCGCACTCAACGGTGAACTTGAAAAAGCAGAATTTGCCTTGGATCCGATTTTTAATGTTATGGTTCCCCGTTCCTGCCCGGGTGTTCCCGATGAATTTCTTTCCCAGAGGGCAATGTGGAAAGACGATGCCGCTTATGAGGCAACGGCCAAAGACTTGGCATCTCGTTTCCAAAAGAATTTCCAAAAATATAAGGATATGCCTAAAAGCATTGTCGAAGCAGGTCCAAAAGCTGAATAATCATTTATTTAATCAAAAAACCGCTGTTATGACAGCGGTTTTTTGATGTTGTAAAATATTTTTCTTCGCATTTACAGCAAAAGTTCCGGTTTCAGGCTAAAACATCTGGCGTTTTCCCTTTCGCGCGCAGCCTTTTCCTTTTAAAATAAGTATTTCCGGAAATTTATTCTCATCCCTTACCCTTCTTCTGACGTATCGGATGATAAGGGCATTTCTGCTTAAGGCACTGGGCATTTTGCCCACTGTGCGTGCACACGATGTCCTGTGGCAGAGGAATATGAATCCCCGTTTTTTCTTCAACATATTGCACTGCCGAACAAATGGCGGTATACGAATTCCGTTTGCAGCAACGCGGTCCACCCAATTTACTGATTTCCAACAATGCTCTTGAGGTCATTTCATTGGCCATTGCCCAGCTTTTTTCTGTAAGCGGCGTTGCCTTTAACGCAATACTCATAAACATACCCGCACTTACTGCTGCACCGCAGCATCCCCAAAAACCACAGGCGCCACCCGGATATTCACTGCCGCGGGCACGCATTTCCTGTAAGGCTTCTTCCAAAACAAGCTCTCCCCCGTTATGATAGTAAGCAGTCAACAGGGCCGCCCCAACCATCACATGATGTTCGGGGCCATGCATATAAATAAACGGATCTTCCATCATCTCCCGGACCATCTCAATCGGATCGTTTAGCGTAGTGTTCATGCAATACGAAATGATATGCTCAATGCCCTTGTTCGCATGGCATTGATCGCAAACATAGTGCCCGTCCTGGCAACTCGCATGCGCCAGAAATTTTTTCCCACAGAAAACACACGTCAGCTCCTGCGCCTTTTCGGTATACCGGAGCGGCTTTCCGCATAGCAGGCATGCTCCTTTTTTACTCTTTTTCGTCCCAGCGTTTTTTTCTTCCATTTCTATCCCTAAAAATCCTCCATCCGTCTTTTTTATATTCCCAATCAGGTTAAAATACTCAAAAGCGTAAAGACAAGAATTGTCACTACAACATAAATACTCAGCTGGGTGTTAATATACTCCTGCTGTGTTTCATCATCAGCATACATCGAGCATGCATAAGGCGCCGAAAGCGAGCACATAAAAATCGATGCATACGCCGCAAGCGGATCCCGTATTCCAAGCAAATAAAACAACAACAAAGATACTCCACAGACAATCGCCATCCCCGCAACACGGGAAAAACAAGTCTTTAACACCATCCCCATAATTTTTGAATTAAATGAAAGCCCATATCCCACAACAATAAGTACAAGCGGCGTCGATGCCTGAATCGCCATGGAGATGCAGCTGTTTACCGTGAGACCAAGCGGCGAAGAAAATATCCATCCTGCTATGCCGGTGGCATTGAGCACAACGCCAAGCAAGCATCCGATAACCGACGGGACATGCAAAATGGCTTTTACCTTTTTACCAAGGCTGACTTTAGGTCCGCCGCCGCTCGCCTGCATGGCAGGCAGCAAAATAAAAAAGAAGAAAAAACAATTCCCAAGATCCAGCGAGGCCAGATACCCAAGCCCTTCCTTTGAATAAAGCAGTGGGAAAAGCGCCATACCGAGCAATCCTACTTCATAACCGGCCATCAGATAGGGAAAATAACGGTTTTTCACTTTTAATAGCTTCTTAAATAGAAATCCCAATCCAAAAGCAGTCGCATTCATCACAAGGCTGACCAGCAAAATTAATGCCATTTGCAAGGAAAGTTCTACCGTAGCCAAAGAATAAAAAAGTGTAATTGGTAAAAAATAGTTACAAATCAGTGTTTTACAACCGTTAATAACTTCACGGCTCACCGAACCGCGTAATTTGCATATCTGCCCGATTACAATCAGTGTAACAACAGGCAGCACCAACTGACAAATATCCAGGATCGTCTGCATTAGAAATCCTCTCCTCTAATCAAAATATATCCGCCTGCGTATATCGGTGCATATCACAAGTGTATTTTTTATGTTGTATAGTATAACACTTAAAGCAAACTTTAGGTCAAGCAACTTTTTAAACGAAGATTATCCGACATTGCGGTACTTGACTGCAGATGAATATTTTTATATTAAACTTGTACTCCTTGCCGTAAAAGCAGTATAATAAACTAAATAAAAAATATTCCCCGGGAGGCGAATTATGGTTAATTTTACGTATGACATCGGTACAAAAGTATATTTTGGAAAAGGGCAAATTTCAGCCTTACCCGCTTCTGTCAAAGCGTACGGCAGCAAAGTCCTGCTGGCCTATGGCGGAGGCAGTATTAAGAAAAACGGCATTTACGACACCATTACCCGGCTTTTTCGTGATAACGGAATTTCCTGGACGGAACTTTCTGGAATTGAGCCGAATCCACGCCATACCACTGTTAATCGGGGCGCAGAAATTTGTCGTCAAAATAATGTAGATGTCATTGTTGCAGTTGGCGGAGGCAGTACGATCGACTGTGCAAAAGCAGTTGCTTTCGGAACTTTTTATGAGGGCGATGCTTGGGATATCATCATCGGGAAAGCAAAACCCACTCGTTTTTTGCCAGTAATTGCAGTTCTCACCCTGGCCGCTACCGGTTCCGAAATGGATCGTAACGGCGTGATCTCCAACCTGGAAACAAATGATAAAGTCGGTTTTGCCTTTGCACAAAGTCGCCCTGTCGCCGCCATTATGGATCCAGAATATACCTATAGCGTTTCAAGATATCAAACTGCTGCTGGTTCTGCCGATATTATGTCTCACGTGCTTGAAACCTATTTTACACCAATTATCGATGGATATCTTCAGGACCGCTTCTGTGAATCGCTGTTAAAAACAGTAATCCACTATGCGCCTATTGCGCTCAAACAGCCCGATAACTATGAGGCCAGAGCTAATTTGATGTGGGCTTCTTCATGGGCAATTAACGATATGATTGGCTACGGCAAGCGTTGTCCATGGACAGTGCATCCCATGGAACATGAACTTTCGGCTTTTTTTGATATTACACATGGCATAGGGCTTGCTATCCTCACCCCTGCTTGGATGGACTATGTTTTAAATGAAAAAACGGCGAACAAATTTGCGCAATATGCAGTTAATGTCTTTGGCATACAACCTCAAGGCGATGAAATGAAAACTGCACGCGCCGGCATTGAAGAAACGCGTCGATTCTTTTTCCAAACCCTGGAAATTCCTTCCCGCCTGCGCGATGTCGGGATCAGCGAAGCCTCGCTCAGCATTATGGCCAATAAGCTAAACCTGCCTAGCGGCTATGTTCCGCTTGACAGTGCTGATATCCTCAAAATTTATCAGGCCTGTTATTAATTATCTTACAGGGATGTAGCCAAACGCTACATCCTTTTATACAGGCCGGCTGCTTTCCTCAGATATCAATTTTGCGGAAACTTATTTTGAATAATTTAATATTTTGGCGTTTACTATTGGCTTTACCTGTTTATCCTGTTATCATATCGATTGATCATCACCTGTTCACTCAAGGCGGTAATTATGAATTTATTTCACTTCTTATTGCTCCTTGCGGTCATTCTGATCATTCCGCGCGTGTTGTACTGGAGCTGTAAAAAAATTAGAATTCTCGGTTTTTTAGGGCCTTCCCTTCTCTGCTTTATATCCGGGATCGCCTTTAGTTTTATTTTGCCCGATTCTTCTTATGCTTCTCCTATTTCCGACTGGAGCGTTTGTCTGGCAATCCCGTTTATGCTGTTTAGCCTCGACTTTCGCGCTATGCGCAAGCTTGCTAAGTCAGCAATCCTTTCTTTTATTCTGATTTGCTTTTGCGTTGTTATTGCCAGTATTGCAGGATATTTTCTCTTTTATCGGCAGCTTGGCAGCGAAGCTAAAGCCGTCAGCAGCACCTTGTCCGGCCTGTTCGTGGGTGGTCTGATTAATATGGCTGCAGTAGGCAGCAGTCTTGGTTTGTCGGGCGATACGCTTACGCTGCTCAATACTTCCTACATTGTTTCGGGAAGTGTATATCTGGGCATTGCTGCTCTGATTTTACCTTCAATCGCGCGCTTCTTTCTTCCAAAATACTGTTCTGTAAGATCACAGGAAGACTCTGTCCGCGAGGAAGCCGCTCAAACACTTTCCTCGGGAATGCAGCCCTTTCATTGGAATATGTTGCGCGAGCGTCTGCCCGTCATGGCCCTTGCGTTGGCAGTTGTATTGGTTTCGATGGGAATTTCCTATTTACTTACAGGCAATAGTCAGGATGCAATCATTGAAATGTTGTCAATTACCACACTTTCTATCGCATGTTCATTCATTCCGCGTGTCCGCACCACCAAAGGTTCCTATGCCGCCGGTCAATATCTGATTGACATGTTTTGCGTAGCTATCGGACTGATGTTTGACCTTTCAGCAGAAGGAAACGCAGGCCCCGTAGTCTATATGTTGCTTATGATCTGCGTACAGCTCATTGCCGCACTACTGCATTTGATTGCAGCCGGTTTTTTCGGTATTGATGCGGATACCGCGCTAATCACTTCTGCCGCGGCAATTTTTAGCCCTGCGTTTATCCCTCCTCTTGCCCAGTTTATGAAAAATCGTGATGTCATCGCGGTTGGATTAATTTTTTCCATTTTTGGTTTCGTCGTAGCCAATTACATCGGTTTTGCCACCTATGCACTGTTGACGTTGATTAATTAGCTTTATGACAAAATAAAAAACAGGGAATTCGTTCATGTGTCATAAGGAACTGTGATATAAGCGAAAGAAAAGAGCGGGGAGCTTTCTGCTCTCCGCTCTTTTCTTTTGGATATCTATGTTGCCTATAAAGTTGTAGCGGTTCTGCTTTTTATATTCTCTTCTTCTGCTGAGATGAGTGGGTTTACAGATAAAAATCTTACCAATTGATTCTCTGCGCATGCTTAGTGCGGGCTCCATCCAAATATGTGCAAAGAGGTATAGAATTCAAGTCGCATATTCGACCGTCGCTCTATACGAGATATCAGGTAATCCCCCAAACCGCTTTTTGTTAAAAATTCTCTTTATCGCAGATTTTATTGCAGCACACCGTGGCCTATTTTTCTA
>CALVMT010000071.1 GCA_944347775.1 uncultured Clostridia bacterium
GCAATATATACAACTAAACGGATATTTCGTTCTATAAGTGATTGACGAATGTCAGCACCGCCTTCCGAAAGGCGGCTGATAAGATAAGCTTCTTCCTTTTTACTGAGTGGAGGAGGTAGTGCTTCGCTGCCGTTAATGTAGTGAAGATGGTGACGAAAAAATAAAAGTTTACATAGTTTTTCCCATAGTAGATTGTGCAAACGATACATAAGATTTCTCCTTTAAAATAGATGCTTAAGTTATTTGAGTTTAAACGGTTGGTGGCAAGTTAAAATGTGTAGGATGCAACCGCAAATTTTGAGGTAATAACGCGTCGCAATGACTCGGAAGAGGAAAATCGCATAATGCAATATATGCTTTTAGAGAATAGCTGCGTCTATTGTCTGAAAGGATTATTTTTTGCGGCGCAAAAGCAAAAAGAGATGCAGTTCCAATAGCAGTATTACAGGAAAAAGTACGTACCGGAACAGGCGCTTTAAGCGGAGTATATAGCATTTCAAGTTCTTTTATAGAAAGTTGCTCTTCTATTTGGTTGCGCTTGGCAATGATGACACCGTTGCCTCCCATGTCTCGAAGTTGATTTCCAGTATCGACAAAAGCACGGAAACAGAATTGATGCTCGTAAAGCTGAAAAGAAAGTGTATAAACCAAATTAACTCGTGGATAATTTTGACGGAGCCAAAATTCGATAAATAGACATAAAATACATAGCCCAATCAGTATAAAACGTAATAAAGGAAATTGTACAGAGCCAACTAAATATCCAGTTTGTGTACATAAAAAGGCAAAAAGAATACCTCCAAATAAAAAAGAAATACTATAGAAAAATAAAATACGGCGCAGATATAACCGAAAAGGACGTAGTCCACCTGGCATACATAACAGTGCGGAGGCAAATAGCTTAGCAATAAATGTATTTAGAATGGGCAAAGCAACAGATAACGCGCCATAAAGACCGCCAATGGCTGCTCCAATGAAAAGACATTTAAAATTTACTCTTTTTTCAGATAAACGAAAAGAAAAAAAGAGTAAAATAAAATCTAAAAGAAAATTATCTAAAAAGACTAATTCAAAGTAGACTTGTTTCATCAGTATATACTCCTCTATAGATGGGTACAGTATATCTTATGGTGAGTTAGAAAAATGTAGAACAAACCCGCTTGGGTATTGCGAATTGTGTATAAAAATATTGAGAAAAGAACAGATACGATATATACTATATAGTGGATTTATAGTGTCTAACAATTAGAAAAGTAAATAGAGGTAATATAATCGCGATGAGAAAAACCAAAATTGTAGCAACGCTTGGTCCGGCAAGTAATACGCAGGAAAAAATTATGCAATTGATTCAGGCAGGGATGGATGTGGCACGAATGAATTTTTCACACGGTACACATGAAGAACAGTTAGCTAAATTCCAGGCGTTGAAAAAAGCAAGAGAAACATTGGGACGTCATGTTTCTATTTTATTAGATACGAAAGGACCAGAAATACGCCTCGGCATGTTTGAAGGAGGAAAAGCGATATTAGAAAAAGATAGTATTTTTGTGTTGACTCCGCAAGATCTACTTGGGAACGAAAAACGGGTAAAAGTTTCGTATCCTTATCTATATCGCGATCTTAAACCGGGAAACGTAGTGCTGTTGGATGATGGAAATATAGAACTTAAAGTTGAAAAAATTCGGGGGGAAGATATATATACGCGTGTAATCAATGGCGGTGTAATTTCTGATAGAAAAGGAGTCAATACACCAGGTGTACATTTAGGGCTTCAATACCTGAGCAAAGCTGATCAGGAAGACATTCTTTTTGGCTTGGAACACGGAATAGATATGATTGCTGCTTCTTTTACCGAAAGTGCGGAAAATGTCCGGGAAATGCGTGATTTTTTGCGTAAAAGCGGCGCAGAAGATATTTATATTATTGCCAAGATTGAAAGTGAACGGGGATTGGCCAATGCAGAAGAAATTATAGAAGAAAGCGATGGCGTAATGGTAGCTCGAGGAGATATGGGTGTGGAGATACCGCTTTGTGAAGTGCCGATTATGCAAAAACGTTTGATTGCAATGGCTAACAAGGCGGGAAAAATTGTAATTACAGCGACACAAATGCTTGAAAGTATGGTCAACAATCCGCGCCCTACGCGAGCGGAAAGTACAGATGTAGCTAATGCAATTTACGATGGTACAAGCGCAGTAATGCTTTCGGGGGAAACTGCTTCAGGTAAATATCCCGTTGAAGCAGTCAAGACTATGGCAAAGATTGCAGCACGTGCAGAAATGGATATTGATTATAAAAAACGTTTTTTTGAGACTGCAAAGCAAACGCATAGTGTAACTGATGCGATCACTCATGCTGCATGTACGATTGCTTATGACTTACATGCTGCAGCAATATTAACCATGACAAAATCGGGGAAAACGGCGGAGTTGACTTCTAAATTTCGACCAGAAGTTCCTATTATTGGCTGTGCAACTGATGGTACTGTATTGCGTAAGTTGAATTTATGCTGGGGTGTAGAACCGATGGGATTGCCCGAATGTGATACGGCAGATGAGATGTTTGATATGGCGATAGACCAGGCAAAGAAAAAAGGGTTGGTCCGTAAAGGAGATCAGATTGTAATTACAGCAGGAATTCCGCTTGGCATACCCGGTTTGACTAATATGCTGAAAGTTGCGGTGGTCGAATAATTTTATTCATATAAGAAAGGCAAGTTTCTCTGCATATTGCATATGATGAATAAAAGAGTATGTGTGAATGCGGAGGCCGATAATGACGCGGTATTGTAAATTAAAACAAAAAGAAGTAGTCAATATCGCAGACGGAAGATCCTTAGGATTTATTTCGGATCTGCTTATTGAAGAAGGCAGTGGGCAAATAAATGCAATTGTGTTGGTGGAAAGCTGCGGATTTTTAGGCTTAATTAAACCCAAAGAGTTTATTATTCCATGGAGGAATATCTGCAAGATTGGCGATGATGTAATACTGGTAGAAACAGACTTGGCCTTATGTCGAACCTGAAGCTTAACAGAAGTATTGATGAATATAGGGGAAAACAAATGAAATGTATTTATTGTGGACATCCGGAAAGTAAAGTTGTAGATTCCAGACCATTAAATGATGGCGCAACTATACGCCGCAGAAGAGAATGTCTATCGTGCGGAAGACGTTTTACTACATACGAAAAGGCAGAACAAATGCCGGTTATGGTTGTAAAAAAGGATGGAAGTAGGGAAGAATTTGATATAGATAAAATACAAAGAGGAATCCGTAAAGCTTGTGAGAAGCGCAATGTTTCTGCTGATACTATTGAAAGTATGGCTTTAGAAGTAGAAAGAAAAGTACAGGAACGTGCGGAGCAAGAAGTTACGGCAAGAGAAATTGGTGATATGGTGATGGATGCGCTGAAAGCAGTAGATGAAGTTGCCTATGTTCGTTTTGCTTCAGTTTATCGTGAATTTAAAGATGTTGGTACTTTTATGGCTGAAATTGCTAAATTGGTTTCTGAAAAATGACATATAAACAATTTTTGGACAATCTGCATTATGGTTTTAAGCAGAATATAAGTAATGGTGTGATTTATTTTTCGGCTCCTGCTTTTGATACATTGGGCTTTATTCGTCATGGATTTACTTCACGCATTGGGGGAGTCAGCAAATCGCCGTATGATTCTTTGAACTTAAGTTTTAAACGGACACCGGATAAAGAAGCGGTTGTTGAGAATTTTCGAATTGCAGCTCAGGCAATTGGTATTGATTTTGAAAAGCTGGTTGTATGCCATTATTGTCATGGAAACAATATAGAAATTGTAGGAAAAGACCATCATCAAATGGGGATTACCCGCGAAAATACGCTACCGTTTTGTGATGGAGTTATGGTTGTTGATCAGGAAACAGCCGGTGTAACACTGCATGGTGATTGCGGTTCGATCTTTTTTGCAGATCGTAAAGGACGGGCTGCCGGAGTATGCCATTCAGGTTGGAGAGGAACATATCTTGGCACAATTCATTCGATTATCACCAAAATGGAAAGTGTTGGAATTGCGCGCGGAGATATGTTGTTTGCGATTGGCCCTTGTATCAGTTGGCCAAATTATGAGGTCAAAGAGGATGTGGCGGCCAAATTTCGGCCGCAGTATCCTTTTGCATTAAAACAAAAGAGTGGGAAAATATTTTTAGATATGGAAGCAGTATTAACTTACCAATTATTTGAAGCGAGTATTCCTCCTGAAAATATCACTCTTTCACGTTTATGTACATATTCTGATAACAGGATGTTCTATTCGCATCGGCGCGATGGCGACAGAGCGGGAGCGATGGGATCGTTTATCAGCTTGTGTGAATAAAAAATAGGCAGGCAGCCCGAGAGGCTGCTTTGCTGCATCCAGAGGAGAAAAATAGTGATTTATTTAGATAATGCCGCAACGACACGTCTGCGACCGGAAGTTTTACAGATAATGCTTCCATATATGGAGGAAGAATACGGCAATGCATCAGGAGGTTATGCGCTTGCTCGCAGTGCACATGGCGCGTTAGATCGTGCAAGAGAACAGCTAAAAAACGCAATCCATGCGAAAAAGACACGTGAAATTTTTTTTACGTCGGGAGGAACAGAAAGTGATAATTGGGCAATTAAAGGCATTGCCTATGCAAACAGGCAAAAGGGCCGGCATATCATTACTTCAGCGATAGAGCATCATGCTGTTTTAGAAACTTGTGGTTTTTTGCAAAAAGAAGGATTTGAAATTACTTATTTGCGCCCGGGAAAGGATGGAATTATTTCCCTGGATGCAGTAAGAGAAGCTGTTCGCCCGGATACGATTTTAATCAGTATTATGTGGGCTAATAATGAGATGGGAGCAATCAATCCGATTGGGCAGATTGGCAAATTTGCGCGGCAACAGGGAATTTGTTTTCATACTGACGCTGTACAGGCTGCAGGGCATTTGTCAATTAATGTGGAACAGGAAAATATTGATCTTCTTTCTATTTCTGCGCATAAATTTCATGGTCCAAAGGGAGTAGGCGCATTATATGTAAGAGAAGGTTTAAAGTTGGAAAATCTGATAAATGGGGGTGCTCAGGAAAGAGGAAAACGTTCGGGAACGGAAAATGTTCCAGCAATTGTCGGCCTGGGTGAGGCAATACATTTGGCAGTTCAGGAATTGCCTAAAGAAGCTGAGCGGATAATGAAATTACGTGATCATATGATAAAACGGATTTTAAACGAAATCCCCAATGCACGGATTAATGGCAGTACAATTAACCGTCTGCCGGGCAACGTCAATGTATCTCTTCCGGGTATACGTTCGGAAATTATTCTGTTTAAAATGGATATGGCTGGGATAGCTTGTTCTGGAGGATCTGCATGCACAGCAGGAGCAATTGGGAAATCACATGTCCTAACTGCGATGGAGCTTGAAGAAGAACGAGTTTCTTCTGCGATTCGTTTTAGTTTTGGTTTATATACAACGCTGGAGGAAATTGATCAAACAGTAGAACAACTAAAGAATATTGCCTTTTTAAAAAATTAGCATAAAATTTGAAAAGTTGCACAAAGTATAAGCAAATGATTTTTGATAGAGAGGAGATTACGTCTTGATGAAGTGTGCAGCTGCATTTATTGGCGGGTTGATGGGCGCGGCCGCAGGAATTGCGTTAATGCCCTATGTAAAACCTTATGTAAGAAAAAAAGCAAAAATGTTAAAAAGAACAATGCATGGTATGGCATGCAAGTTCTAATCAGTAAAAGAGCTGCGTTTGGCAGCTCTTTTAAAACATGCAAAAATCCAGTAAAAAGCAAGAAAAATGGATGTGGTATTGGTTGAAATCTATTAAAGGATAGTGTATAATTTTATACATCTTAGTAAATAAGATTGAAAGAAAGGAGCAAAAAGGGGATGAAAAGAATCGGTGGGCAGACAACCCGTTTTACCCGTACTAGAGATATTGAAAATCCGGTTAGAGGAATATTGCGGTTGGTCTGCGACGCAATGCGAGAAAAAGGATATGATCCTGTAAACCAGATTGTCGGATATTTGGCAAGTGGGGATCCCGTTTATATCACGAGTTATAATGGCGCGAGAAATTTGCTCGCTCGCTTGGATAAGGATGAAATACTGGAAGAAATAACAAATTTTTATATTGATAGCTTGGCTAAAGAAGAGGGAAACGATTGACGGAAAAACGGTTAATGGGCTTGGATGTAGGCGATAAGCGGATTGGCATAGCAGTATCGGATTTATTGATGTTGACTGCACAGGGTGTGGAATCTTATACACGTTCAGAAAGTGAAAAAAAAGATATTGCTTACTTATGTGAAGTTTGTAAACGCTATCACGTGATTAAAATTATATGCGGAATGCCTAAAAATATGAACGGAACGCTCGGACCCATGGCAGAAAAAATACAGATGTTTGCTGAAAAATTGAAAAAAGCATCGGGGCTAGAAATAGAGTTTGAGGATGAGCGTTTAACAACAGTATATGCAGAACGTTTATTGTTGCAGGCAGATATGAGCAGGCAAAAACGACGTAAAGTAATTGATAAAATGGCTGCAGTAGCGATCCTGCAGGGGTATATGGACAGGATTAGCAGCTTATGAATAATGAGGTAACGAAATGAATGAAGAAAAAAATTTTCCGGAACAAGAAATGGATGAGGAAGAATTAATCGTTTTATTGGATGAAAACGATAATGAATTGAATTTCCGATTAATTATGCCGTTTGAAGATAACGGGAAGGCGTATGTAGCAATGGAACCGGTAGGAGAAGTTGCGGGATTTGAGCCGGACGAAGTATTGATCATGGAAGTGATTGAAGATGAAGAAGGGGAAAGTACCCTACAGCCGGTGGAAACCGAAGAGGAATTAGAGGCAGCTTGGGAGGTCTTTGAGGCTCTATATAATGAAGATGCTTGCGATGGGAACTGCGCGCAGTGTGATGAAGAGGATTGCGAGGATCGCGAATAATAATAATAATAATAATAATAATAAGCTTTTGCAAAGGAGTAAATAATAAACCTATTGCATAAGCTTTTTTATTATGCTATAATACCAACGATCACGCACTTTTGCTGTGCTTTGTTTTCGTGCCCATGTGATTCCTGTTGCGGGTGGACAAAGAAAAAGGCAGAAGGTGGAACAACGATTTAAGGAGGACATATTTATGTCAGTTATTTCAATGAAGCAGTTACTGGAAGCAGGTGTTCATTTTGGACATCAGACAAGACGCTGGAATCCTAAAATGAAACAGTATATTTTTACTGAAAGAAATGGGATTTATATTATTGACCTTCAAAAGACAGTAAAAAAAGTAAACGAGGCTTATTTCTTTATTCGTGACGTAGCAATTGAAGGGAAGCCTATTTTGTTTGTAGGAACAAAAAAGCAAGCGCAGGAAGCGATTGAAACAGAGGCAAAACGTTGTGAACAACATTTTGTTTCTAATAGATGGTTAGGCGGTATGTTAACAAATTTTAAGACAATCCGTACTAGAATTGAAAAATTGGAAAGCATTGAAAAAATGGAAGAATCCGGTGAAATCAACTTGCTCCCTAAAAAAGAAGTAATTAAGTTGATGCATGAAAAAGAAAAGTTGGAGAAGAACCTTGGAGGGATTCGCAACCTTAATGAAATGCCGGGAGCTTTGTTTGTTGTTGATCCGAGAAAAGAAAAGATTGCTGTATCAGAAGCGCATAAAATGGGAATTCCGGTTGTAGCGATTGTAGATACCAACTGTGATCCAGACGAAATTGATTATCCTATTCCTGGTAATGATGATGCAATTAGAGCAGTTAAGCTGATTGTTTCGAAAATGGCAGATGCTATTTTGGAAGGGAAACAGGGTGAACAGTTGGAAGATGAAGCTTCTGTTACCACTGAAGAAGTCGTTTCTGAAGAGCAGGTAGAAGCGGAAGCGGCTGAAGAAGTAAGCGAAGAGATTGCGCAAGAGATGGAAGCAGCGGCTGCAGAACAGGAATAAGACAAACTGATATTTTAGGAGGAAGATCATGAGTATATCCGCAAAAGATGTAAAAGCATTGCGTGAAAGAACCGGCTGCGGTATGATGGATTGTAAAAAAGCATTAACGGAAGCAGGCGGAGATATTGAAAAGGCTGCTGAAATTTTGAGAGAAAAAGGACTGGCTTCTGCGGTCAAAAAAGCAGGAAGAATTGCTGCAGAAGGGATTGTTTCTGCATATAAAGAAGGTAATATTGCAGTTTTGTTGGAAGTAAACTGTGAAACAGATTTTGTTGCGAAGACAGAACAGTTTAAAAATCTTGTTAACGATATTGCAAAAGTTATTGTTAAAGAAGCTCCGGCTGACGTAGATGCTTTAATGGCAGCTCCCTGTGAGGCAGGAACAGTAGAGGAAATGATGAAAAATGCTGTTGCAACGATTGGTGAGAACATGAAGATCCGTCGTTTTGCCAGAGTAGAAGGCTATACAGATACTTACATTCATCTGGGCGGAAAGATTGGTGTATTAGTGCAGACGGATGTTGAACCTGACGCTGAAGCGATTCATGATGTGGCAATGCAGATAGCCGCTGTTAAGCCTACCTATATTTCGAAAAATGATGTTAATGCAGATGAGATCGCTCATGAAAAAGAAATTTTGCGTGCACAGGCATTAAATGAAGGGAAACCGGAAAAAATTGTAGATAAGATGGTTGAAGGACGTATTCAAAAATACTACAAAGAGGTTTGCCTGTTGGAACAGCCTTTCGTCAAAGATGACGCGATGAGTGTTTCGAAGATGATTAATGGTAGATTTAATGTTCTCTCATTTGTACGTTATGAAATGGGAGAGGGATTAGAAAAACGTAGTGAAAATCTGGCTGAGGAAATTCAAAAGCAGATGAATGGCTAATCCCCTTTATCTTGCCATAAACTATGGACTACATCCGTTTATCTAAATGAAACGGATTGCACAGCAAAAATGAATTATTACATAGTAGCGTCAAGTCATTAGACTTGACGCTTTTTCTATCTTCTTTTAAGATTAAATTAAAATATTTTATTAAGATAACTGTATAAAAAGGATATCAACAATATAGATAATTAAAATGTCTAAGTATTGCACTATAATTGTACAAAGAGAATTTAATTTTGTTATTAATAATATGGATTTTTTGAAATATAGGCAAAATTCTTGGGCAATCAGAAATAATGTAATGTAAAATTGAACAGCCTAATGAGTGGAAAAACATTGTTTGCGTTCTTTGGATTTGCTTGCTCTAAAAGGAATCGTTTGGTATAATAAAAAAAGCAAAAATATAGAATTGCAGGGATGCGCCTTGTTTATCAAGGAATATGTAAGTTCATTAGGGCATAGCGCAGGCGTGTCCTTTCTTTTTTCAAGCAAGTTACGGCGACAGGAGGTTATTCCAATGGCATATCAAAGGATTGTATTGAAAATCAGCGGAGAGGCACTTTCGAGCGAAAAAGAAAATATTGATTTTACAATTATTAAAAAAGTGGCTGAGCAGGTAGTAGAGCTGGTACATATGGGTATTGAAGTTTGTGTGATTATTGGCGGAGGAAATATCTGGCGCGGTCGGCAGGGAAAGCAGATGAACCGTGTAACAGCAGATCATATGGGCATGTTGGCCACAGTAATTAATTCCTTAGCTTTTCAGGATACTTTAGAAGCTATGGGTGTACCCGCGAGATTGCAGACGGCAATTGAAATGCGGCAAATTGCAGAACCTTTTATTCGCAGAAAAGCGGTTCGGCACCTGGAAAAGGGAAGAGTCGTTATCTTTGCTTGCGGAACTGGGAATCCGTATTTTACGACAGATATGGCAGCTGCTTTACGTGCAGCTGAAATGGAGGCTGATCTCATTTTGCTGGCAAAGAATGTGGACGGAATTTATGATAAAGACCCGAAAAAGTATCTGGATGCAAAGAAATATGATGAAATTTCCTATATCGATTTTATTTCTAACGGACTTCAAGCAATGGATACCACAGCGGTGACGTTGTGCATGGAAAACCGAATCCCGATATTGGCTTTTGGTTTAAATGAAGAAAATGGAATTGTTCGTGCGGTGCAGGGAGAAAAAATAGGAACCGTAATTAAATGAAGCTAAAGAAAGCTTGTCAATCAAAAGACAATCAAGTACAATGAATATATACTTAAGAAATTATTACAGTTATACGATGACAATCATTAGGAGGTTAGATTATGGCAGCAATCCATGAAGCAGTAACGAAATCCGAAGAAAAAATGAAAAAAACAATAGTTTCTCTGGAAAATGAATTTGCAGCAATTCGTGCGGGGCGAGCGAATCCGCAGCTTTTGAATAAAGTGTTGGTTAATTATTATGGTACACCTACGCCACTACCACAAATAGGAAATATATCTGTTCCCGAACCCAGAATGCTGACTATTTCATTATGGGATGCGAGCATAATGAAAGAAGTAGAAAAAGCAATTCTTGCTTCTGACTTGGGACTTAATCCTTCTAATGACGGAAAAGTTGTGCGATTGGTGTTCCCGGAGCCTACTGCTGAACGCAGACAGGAATTGGTAAAACAGGCAAGAAAAATGGCAGAAGATGCTAAGGTGGCGATTCGTAACATCAGAAGAGATGCCATTGAAGCGATTCGAAAAGATAAAAAGGCAAATTTAATTACGGAAGATGATCTTACTTTGTTGGAGAAAAAGTGCCAGGATACGACAAATGAATATACAAAAAAAGTTGATGTCTTACTGAAAGAAAAGGAAAGTGAGATCCTGGAAATCTGATGGAACAGTTTTTACTTGGGCGGCCTGCAGATGAGGCCGCTTGCTTTTTGGAAAAAGCAGGGTTGGTAGTACGAGTGGTTCCTTATGCGGCAAAGAAAGAATTGCCTGAGGCAAACGATGCAAGAGTAATGCGTTGTCGTATTGTCGAAAATGAAGCCGAACTGATTGTCTGCCGGTTTCAAACAGATATTTTACAGGAAGAAAGGCAGCAGGAGTAGTGGATAAAGAAAAATTGATACAATATGGCTTAGAAGAGCAATTACTGCCAAAACATGTTGCTATAATTATGGATGGTAATGGGCGATGGGCCAAAAAGCGGCTTATGCCGCGCTCTTACGGACATAAAAAAGGAGTGGAACGTGTAAGAGAAATTGTGCGAGCCAGTTCCTTTTTTGGCATACAGGCGATTACTTTATATGCCTTTTCGACTGAAAATTGGAAACGTCCCAAAGAAGAAGTAGGTGTATTAATGTCGCTGTTAACGCAGTATTTGCAAAGTGAGGTTAAAGAATTGCATGATAATGGCGTGCGTTTCCGCATGATTGGGCATAGAGAAGGACTGTCGCCGAGCTTACAGGAATTGATTAAAAATGCAGAGGATAAAACCCGGGAAAACACTACACTGAACCTAACGGTGGCAATTAACTATGGCGGGCGAGATGAGCTAGACCATGCAGCCATAGCTTTTGCTAAAGATGTTGTGACAGGACAGTGCATGCTTGACAGTAAAGAATTTCAAAAGCGTTTATATACTGCTGGTTTACCGGAAGTAGACTACTTGATTCGTACAAGCGGAGAACAGCGTATTAGCAACTTTCTTTTATATCAAGCGGCTTATGCCGAACTTTATTTTACGGATATTTACTGGCCAGATTTTGATACTGAACAATACGCAAAAGCACTAAAAGAGTTTGCTGTGCGTAATAGAAGGTATGGGGGATTGTAAAGATGGGAAAGAGGATTGTATCCGGAGTGATTATTGTTGGGTTATTGATTGTATTGCTTATTTTACAGGGAATCTATTTAAAAATTGGGGTTATTTTGATTGGCCTGCTTTGTCAAGTTGAAATGTTGCATACCATTAAGCAGAGTGGGACTAAAACAATGGATTTGCCGATCTATCTTTTTACATTGGCATTATTCCCGGTTTGTTACTATTTTGGTGATTCTGGTATTTTATATGTGTATACTACAACACTTATGATCTTGTTTATGATGCGTACATTATGCGGGAAATATGATTATAAAAGCGTGGCATACAGTGTTTTATCAATGTTATATCCGCAATTGTTTATGGTATTTTTTTATAAGATTGTTTGTATAGAACAGACGAAAATTTCTCTGATCATGATTGTACTGAGCATTGTAGCGGCGTCCTCAAGTGATACTTTTGCATATTTTGTCGGTAAAGCAATAGGCAAAAAGAAGCTTTGTCCAGAAATTAGCCCTAATAAAACGGTGGAAGGTGCATTAGGAGGATTGATTGGTGGGACATTACTAACGGGTGTTGCAGCTTTGCTGTTTAAGCAAACCGTTGTGCCAGTTTATGGTTATTTTATCTTAGGCGCTGTATTAGCTGCTTTTTCCCAATTTGGCGATCTGGCATCTTCGTTAACCAAACGCTTTTTTAATGTAAAAGATTTTGGAAAGATTATTCCTGGACATGGAGGAATGCTGGATAGGGTATGCAGTATTATTTTTGTATTACCGGTAACGTTTTTGTTTTTTAAATGGTTTTATGGTATTTGAGGAGAATTGTAGTGAAACGGAAAAAAGTAGTTATTCTGGGTTCCACCGGTTCAATTGGGATGAATACGTTGAATGTTCTAGAAGAGATGCAACAGCAATATGAAATATATGGACTGGCAGCACAAACAAATTGGCAACGCCTGGCGGCGCAAGCTCAGGTGTATCGCCCGACTTTGCTTGCGTTAACTGATGAAAAAGCGGCTTATGCTTTGCAGGATAGTGCTCTGTTTTCAGGTGAGGTTTTACAGGGAGAACAAGCTTTGACGGATATTTGCGAACAGGCGGATCTTGTCGTTTTGAGTGTAGTTGGGATAGCAGGTCTCAGGCCATTTGTTTATTGCCTGGAACATGGTATTCCCGTTGCATTGGCAACAAAGGAAGCAATGGTTTATGGCGGTCAACTGGCGAGAAATCTGATGGATGCCACGGCCACGCCAGTGTTACCTTTGGATAGCGAAATATCGGCTATTTTCCAATGCCTTCAGGGAAATCATAAAGCACAGGTGGATGAAATTTTATTGACGGCATCAGGAGGCCCATTTCGCACATGGCCAATTGATAAAATAAAAAATGCAACATTGGCACAGGCGCTCAGACATCCAAATTGGAGTATGGGAGAAAAAATTACGATTGACAGCGCTTCTATGGCAAATAAGGGCTTGGAAATTATTGAAACGCGGTGGATGTTTGATTTTGATCCTAAGAAAATTACTGTTGTTGTCCATCCTGAAAGTATTGTGCATTCTGCTGTGCGTTATGCAGATGGTTGTGTTATGGCACAGCTTGGGGCAACAGATATGAAATTACCAATTGCATATGCATTACAATATCCGAATCGTAAGCCTAATTGTGGAAAAGAACTGGATTTATTTCAGGTTGGCACATTACATTTTGAACGGCCTGATTATGAAAAATTTCCGTGTTTGGCGTTAGCAAGGGATGCAGCTGTGCAGGGTTCGGCTATGCAGATGGTTTTTAATGCTGCGAACGATGCGGCGGTTGAGATGTTTCGAGCGGAAGCAATTGGGTTTTGGCAAATCAGTGAAATTATTGCGCAGGCTTTGGAAAGTTTTTCTGCAACAAAACTTAATTCTTTTGAGGATATTTATGCTGCAGATAAGCAGATTCGTACTTTTGTGCAACAAATCGTAAAAAAATTTATATAAGCGAATTGTAATTATTTTAGAAAAACGGTAAAATTTTCATGAAAGTTATTCTCCGGTGAAATACAACATGTAAATTAAGCGTATAATAGATTTGATCGTGAAAAAAGATCGGAGGAAGATTTTGGAAATACTAGATACAATTTTAACCATTATATCCGGATTATTGATGTTAACCTTATTGGTCCTTGTGCACGAGGGGGGGCATTTTTATGTAGGAAAATCTTGTGGCATCCGGATTGATGAATTTTCTGTAGGATTTGGCCCGAAGATTTGGAGCAAGAAAAAACAAGATATTTGTTATTCGGTCAGAGCATTACCTTTGGGAGGTTTTGTCCAGTTTTATGGAGAAGAGGAAGAGGTAGATGCTACATATGAGCCACGGGCTTTTAACAATCGGCCAATTTGGCAACGAGCCTTGACGATTGCGGCAGGGCCGGTAATGAATATACTGTTTGCTTTGATTCTGACTGTGGCAGTATTAGTTGGTTATGGTGATTATGTTCCTCAAGTTGTTTCAGTAGATGAAAGTATGCCGGCTTATGCAGCAGGATTGCAGGCAGGTGACCGTATTGTGATGTTGAACGGTAAAAAAATTGATTTTAGCATGGAGTTTGATGCTTCACAGATCAGTAAAAATCAACATATCAGTATTGGTATAGAGCGCGAAGATGGCTATCATGAATTTGAAATAGATACGGTAATCAATGAACAGACCGGAAAATATATGATTGGCATGAATTATACAGAAGCAGTCCGCCAAAAGTTTGGGTTTTTTGAGGCAATTGGTCTGAGCGTAAAATGGCTTTGGCTGATTATTAAAGAAATGTTTTCGGCTCTTGGCGCTGCTTTATTTGCGGGCAAAGGTATTAGTGAACTATCAGGACCGGTTGGGACGATTGCTATAGTAGGAGAATCAGTGAGATATGGTTTTGAAACTATTCTTCGTATTGCGGCTTTACTTTCCATTAATCTTGGTATTATGAACATATTGCCTTTTCCTGCGTTGGATGGTGGAAGGCTTCTGTTTTTAGGTATTGAAAAACTTCGTGGTAAACCAATTGACAGAAAAGTAGAAAGTTATATTAACTTAGGCGGCTTGGCATTGTTGTTTGTTTTAATGATTGTATTAACCTATCAAGATATTGCCCGGCTGATTTCTTAAAAAGAGAGAAAAAAATGAAGAAGGAAATAAGAATAGGTAACCTTAGTATTGGTGGACAGCAGCCGATACGAATACAGTCAATGACAAATACGGATACGGCCGATGTCGAAGCAACCGTGGCGCAGATACAGGCGTTGCAAGCGGCAGGATGCGAGATTGTGCGTGTTGCAGCTTATGATATAGCCAGTGCAAAATGTATTCGCCAGATTAGGGAAAAGTGTAAGATCCCAATTGTGGCGGATGTGCATTTTGATTATCAAATTGCGATTGCAGCAATTGAAGCAGGAGCAGATAAAGTTCGTATTAATCCGGGAAATATAGGAAGCGCGGATCGGATAAAAATGGTTGCCGATGCAGCAAAAAGCAGTGGCATTCCTATTCGTGTCGGTGCAAATACGGGATCGTTAGATAAGAAATATTGGGGAACTGAGAAAAGCGAAGCTTTGGTTCAAAGTGCGCTGGAAAATGTTAGATGCTTGGAAAAGGCGGGTTTTACTGATATTGTTATTGCGCTAAAGGCATCTGATGTTGCGGCCAGTGTAAAAGCATACAGGAAAATGCACGCTTTGGTAGATTATCCGTTGCATCTGGGAATTACGGAAGCAGGAGCATATGACAGTTCAATTGTGAAATCGGCAATGGGAATAGGTGCCTTGCTACTGGATGGCATTGGAGATACATTGCGTGTTTCGATTACCGGAGATCCGCTGCAAGAAATTCGTGCTGCAAAAGAAATATTGCAATGTGCAGGGCGGCGTACTTTTTCCCCGGACATTGTTGCTTGTCCTACTTGTGCACGCACACATATTCAAT
This sequence comes from uncultured Clostridia bacterium, assembly GCA_944347775.1. Lineage (GTDB taxonomy): Bacteria > Bacillota > Clostridia > Christensenellales > Christensenellaceae > QANA01. The sequence goes on from CALVMT010000071.1 coordinate 15,649, forward strand.
TGGAAAAACTTTATCATCAAGTTAAAGAAATAGTAGAGGATATCCCATATTATTTAAAAATTGCTGTGATGGGCTGTATCGTCAATGGTCCGGGTGAAGCAAGAGACGCAGATATTGGTATAGCGGGCGGAGAGGGGATTGGAATAATTTTTAAAAAAGGAAAACCAATTGCTAAAGTTCCGGAAGAACAATTGCTGGAAGTTTTTCGGAAGGAATTACAACAAATGCTGAAATAGAAGAATTTTTGTCAATATGAAGTGTAAAAAAGTACAGAAATAGAGGGAAAACGTGGACAAGATAATTGAATATCGGCAAAATGGATTGCCGGCACTAAGTTTTGATGCTGTTCAGGTGCGCCAAGATCTCTATGATTATTTGGAAAGAGAAAATAAAACAGCACATATTACGTTGGAAAAAATGGCATATAGCCGCAGCCGCGGTATTTATATGCTTTTTTTGCATGCGGATCGTTTATTGAGTATAGAACAACAAGAGCGATTAAAAAAACGAATGGTGGATCAGGTGCCGCAACTAAGGTCATTTCAAATTGTGATTCGTCAGCCGGCCAATAAATTGCTCCAAGATCCTGCAATGCTAGAAAAAACAGTACAGGCATTTATTGTTGCCATAGAGCCGTCGATGATTCCGTTTATAAGGGCGTCGCATGTTGTTTTGGATGGGAAAAATCTGACAATTACTTTTGCTCGTGAAATTGCGCCAGGCTATGCCCAACATTTGGGGTTGGCAAAGCATATTGAATATTTTCTAGCCGACTCTTATGGTATAGAGGTTTATGTGAAGCAATTTGGTGTAAATGCAGAGATTAAGCAGGCGGAGGAAATAACAGAGGAGATTTCTACGGTTTTTGACAATCAAATGCAATCAATACCTGGTTTATATTATAAAGGGAAAACAGAGGTACAGAAAACAACGCTTGAAGAGATAGGGCACACAACGCAAAGAAAGATAAAAAAAACCGAAGAACAACCACGAAAGAAACGAAATTATGGCAAAGAAGCGATGAACGGTGAAGTAAATAAAATGATTGATCTTATCCCGGATGAAACGACGCTGATTGCAGGAGAGGTAATTTCGACAGAAGAAAAAGTGACCAAAGATGGGAAAAATACAATTTTTACGATGGCAGTAACAGATTATACATCTACGGTACGTTGTCGAAAGTTTTATAGGAAAGCAGGAGAAAATTTTGAACCTCCGGCAAAGAAAGGCGATTTTGTTAAAATAAGTGGCCTCTATACTTATAATAGCTATGCGCGAGAATATATGCTTAATTTTAATCAGGTAATGCAGATGCCCAAACCACAGGAAAAACAGGATCTTGCTCCTAAAAAACGCGTAGAATTACATCTGCATACAAATATGAGCGCGCAGGATGGTATGACAAGTGCTGAAGAATATATTGCACAAGCGGCGAAATGGGGGCATAAGGCGGTTGCGATTACCGATCATGGTGTAGTGCAGGCATTTCCTTTTGCTGCAAATGCGGCCAAAGAAGAAAAGATAAAAGTAATTTTTGGTGTAGAAGCTTATATGGTAGATACACCACGTAAAATTTATGAAGGTAGCGATCATTCATTTGCGGACGAATTTGTAGTCTTTGATATTGAAACGACAGGACTTTCAAAAGAATTTTGCGAAATAATAGAAATTGGCGCCGTACGTGTAAAAGAAGGAAAAGTGCTGGGACGTTTTCAGGCATTTGCAAAGCCGGAGAAACCGATATCTTATGAAATTACTCAACTTACGGGAATTACGAACGCTATGGTGGAGGATGCACCTCCGATAGAGGAGGCTGTGCGCAGTTTTTGGGCTTTTGCTGGAGATAGCTGCCTAGTTGCGCATAATGCAGCGTTTGATACTGGATTTGTTTTTAAAAAATCTGAAGAGATGGGTATTCAAGTAAAAAGCGATGTTTTTGATACGTTGCTGTTGGCACGCGTACATTTTCCGGATATGCGTTCAAGAAGTCTTGATAAACTTGCTGCCCGCTATAAAATTCCGTTGCAGCATCATCGTGCAGTAAATGATGCAGAGGCAACGGCACAGGTAATGTATGCCATGTTTGCAGAAATTGAGCAAAAAGGATATACCAAACTTTCAGAATTAAACTATTTGGCAGATACCGAAGCTTTAGTTAAAAGCGCGCCTAAAGCAAATCACTTTATTATATTATGTAAAAATAAACAAGGCTTGGTTAATTTATATAAATTAATTTCTATTAGCCATCTAAAATATTTTAAAGGAAGGCCTCGTTTACCTAAAAGTGAATTGATTCGTCATCGCGAGGGGCTTATTTTTGGTTCCGCTTGTGAACAAGGAGAATTATATCAAGCAATTTTGCGAGGTGAGTCACAACAAAAGTTGGAAGAAATTGCCGGGTTTTATGATTATCTGGAAATACAGCCCAACGGTAACAACGCATTTATGATTAGAAATGGTACGGTTACCGATGAAAAGGCATTGTCTGAAATTAATCGTAAAATTTATCTTCTGGGTAAAAAATTGGGAAAACGAGTGGTAGCGACGGGAGACGTCCATTTTCTTAAACCTCGTGATGAATATTATCGGCGCATTGTTATGGAAACTTCGGGTTTTAAAGATGCTGATAATCAGGCGCCATTATATTTTAAAACAACAGAGGAGATGCTTAAAGAGTTTTCCTATTTAGGAAAAGTAGAGGCGATGGAAGTTGTTGTAGATGCACCGAATGCTATTGCCGATGAAATTGAACAAATTGATTTATTTCCGGGAGAAACGGCTATGCCGTTTATTGAAAACGATGCGCAAGAAATACGTGAAGCGGCGATGACCAAGATGCATGCTTTATATGGGAATCCATTGCCTGAACATATTGAAAAAAGATTGATGAAAGAAATGAACTCTATTATCAATAATGGCTTTGCTGTTTTATATTGGGCTGCAATGAAATTGGTTACAAAATCGATGAGCGATGGTTATTTGGTTGGCTCGCGTGGTTCCGTAGGTTCCTCACTTGCGGCTTTTGCAATGGATATTACGGAGGTTAATCCTTTGGCACCGCATTATCGTTGCCCTAAATGTAGACATTCTGATTTTAATGTGGATAAAAAATATGCCTGTGGACCGGATATGCCATCTGCTACTTGCCCTATTTGCGGAGAAACGTATATTGCAGACGGCTATGATATTCCATTTGAGGTTTTTCTTGGATTGAATGCGGAAAAAGTTCCGGATATTGATTTGAATTTTTCTGGCGAGTACCGAACACGGGCAAATAAATACGTGGAAGAGCTATTTGGAGCGGAGTATGTTTTTCGCGCAGGTACGATTAGTGCGATTAAAGATAATATTGCAAAAGGCCTTGTGCGTAAGTATATGAGTATCCACGAAAGAACGGCCTCAGAAGCAGAGATAGAACGTCTGGCTATGGGAATTAGCGGCGTAAAAAAAACAACGGGGCAGCATCCGGGGGGATTGGTTATTGTTCCACGTAATCGTGAAATTTACGAATTTACGCCAATTCAAAGGCCGGCTGATAAAGAAGGAGCAGATACCGTAACAACGCATTTTGATTTTAACTCCATGCATGATATTTTAATCAAATTGGATATTCTTGGGCATGATAATCCGACGATTATCCGCATTTTACAAGATATGACTGGGCTTGATCCGCTTTCGATTAATGTAGCGGATCCGCAAGTACTATCGTTGTTTACTTCTACAAAAGCTCTTCATGTTACGCCTGAACAAATAAACGGAGTAGAACTTGGCGTTTTAGGTATACCGGAGTTTGGAACGCATACAACAATGCGTGTTTTAAAACAGACTAAACCTAAAACTGTAGCAGAGCTGATTCGCATATCCGGTTTAACTCATGGTACAGATGTCTGGGGCGGCAATGCAGAGGAACTTATTCTCTCGGGAACGACTACCCTGAGTGGCGCAATCTGTACAAGAGATGATATTATGCTGAATTTAGTAGATTATGGTGTAGATCATCAACTTGCCTTCTTCATTATGGAAAGTGTAAGAAAGGGAAAATGGGCAAAAGGTAAGGAAAAGAAACAAGAAGAGCAGGAAGAGGCTATGAGAGCGGCAAATGTGCCCGAATGGTTTATTGAATCTTGCCGAAAAATACAATATATGTTTCCTAAGGCGCATGCTGTGGCTTATGTACTTATGGCGCTGAGAATTGCATATTTTAAAGTTTACTATCCTAAAGAGTTTTATGCAGCAACTTTTACGATTAAAGCAGCACAATTTGATGCAAAAACCATTATGCAGGGCGTTCCGGCGATAGAAGCTGAAATGCATAGAATTGAGATGTTGGGAAGACAGGCGAGCAAAACAGAAAAAGATACGGGTGTTGTTTTGGAAATTGCATTGGAAATGTTGCAAAGAGGAATAAAGATTTTGCCGCCGGACTTATATAAAAGCAGAGCAAAGCGCTTTACTGTCGAAGGAGAATATATTCGTATGCCCTTTGTTGTTTTGCCGAATCTTGGGGAAAAAGCTGCAGATTTGCTGGAAGAAAAACGTAATATGATGGAATTTTGTTCAATTGAACAAATAAAAAAAGAATGTAAAATTTCTCAAAGTGTTATTGATTACATGCGTGAAATTGGTTGCCTTGGAGAATTGTCGGAAAAGGCGCAATTGAGTATTTTTGATGCATTAAAAATATAAAGAGATATAGAAGCAATGGTGTTTTATTGACTATTCATAGCGCAGGACTTATAATAAATAAGTCGATTTATTTGAGTACCGGATAAATCATCCGCTTAACTGGCGGCGGACGCATAGAAAACCGGAGGAATTTTTATGAAAATACGCAGCTTGATCTTATTTTTGTTGATCACAGTGATCATTTTGACAAGTGCATGGGGCGTTTTTTGCGGTGTTTCTTTGGGGGTGAATCGTTTTGCACCCATGGAAGTATTGCAGTTAGGTGCAGACTGGAAGGGTGAAACATCAATTTTTTTGGATGTACAGAACGAAGAGGGGCAAGAGATTACGCAAGAACAGCTTGAACAGACAATGGATGTTCTTATAGCAAGGCTTGATATCTTAGGTTATGGGTTTTCCAGTGTTGTACAATTGGATTCCGATCAAATTGAAGTGCAAGTTCCTTTGAATGAAACAACGTTTCACGATGTAGAACAATTGGCAGAAAAATTGCAGCAAACAGGTAGGCTCTATATTACTGATTCAGCAAATGATGATGCAGTTTTGATAGATCGTGATTCCATAGAACGCATAGAATTGCAAGAAGGAACGCTTGGAAAATATTCTATCTTTTTAATTATGACAGAAGAGGGAACGGCACTGTTTGAGCAGGTTTCTAAGGAAGTCTCGGAAAGAGAAAAAGAAGAAGATAAATATGTCAACATCTATTTGGATGACGAGGAATTAGCAGAGTTAAGCATTCGTGAAATTTATACGGATGGTATTTTTGGTTTTACTTCTTCTTACTCGGAATATGAGGCGACATTGCTGCAACAGATTGTGAATTCGGGAATGCTTCCCGTTGCGCTAGACAGCAGTGCGGGAATTATGACTTCTGCGGTATTCGGAGAAAATGCATGGCAATCAATGCTTTTATGTTATGGTATTAGTATGTTTGTTGTTGCTGTAATACTGATTATCATTTACCGTATTTCTGGATTAATTAATGTATTGACGATGATTGCATACCAAGTTTTGATGGTATTGTTTTTGGCATTATTGGGAATCCAGGTGACAGGGTCGAACTTTATGGCTTTATTAATTGGATTTGGCTTTTTACTTGCCTCAATGGTATATGTTAACCATACGTTTTTTAAACAGCATTTGTCAGGAAAAAATATTCGGGCAGCATATAAGTCTGGATATACGCAAGCTATGTCTCGTATTTCTAATGGTATGGTGTTTTTGTTTTTGGGGTTTGTCGTGTTAATTTCCAGTGGGATAGCGGCTTTAGAAAACCTTGCTTATGGATATGGTATTGCATTGGTTATGGCTTATGTCTGTATTATATTGATTAATCGTCTATTATTTGCTCTCATGGTGCGGATGCAAGATCACAAAGAAAGTATCTATTTTCCCCTTGGCAAAACGGGAGAAGGAGGAAGAACATAATGCAGGGCAGAATTTTAAAAGCCGGTCTAATGGTTTTGACAATATTTATGATTGCAGCAGCGATTTTTGGCTCGGGATTAGGCCTGGATTTTACGGGAGGATACTTGATCCGTATTAGTAGTGCGGAGCCGTTTGTCTTGAAACAGGTAACAGAGAAGATTTGTGCAGAATTTTCCGATAGCCTTGGTGATATACGTATCCAGCGTGGGACAGACAATTATAACGATCAATTGTTGATCCGTGTGCAATATGCAACGCAACAGGATGCGGAACGTATGGTACAAATTGCAGCCGAAAATCAGCCCGGAGCTTATTTACGCAGTTTTGATGTTATTGGGAACAGATTTGGCTTGCAAAAATGGTTTAGTTATACATTATTGTTGCTTCTAGCCTGTTTAGTCAGCATTGTCTTTATTGGTTATCGACAAGGGCTAGGGGCTGCTCTGGCCTCTCTGGTAGGAGGGCTTGGATCAATATTTAGTGCGTTAAGCCTTCTTGGAATAGCTGGTATTCCGCTTAATGAGGGAATATATCTTGGAACCTGCCTATTGAGTATGGCATATGCTTTGTTGATTGGTTTCTGGTTGAATGCGGGCGCAGAGGTGAAAGCTGGTTTATTAGCTGGAGACAGTGTTGAAGTAATGGCTGCAAAAGGATGGGCTGACAGTGCTGGAAAAATTATTGTATTGACAGCAGGAACACTGATTTTTGCATTGGCCGGGTGTATCTTATCAGAAGGAGTACTGCGCGAATATATGTTGGCCATTTTATTGAGTACGGTTAGTTCTTTTCTGGGAGCGGCCTGTCTTGAAATGCCGATTTACTTGTTGTTTTCACGTAAGTACATGTTAAAATCTGTGTCTAAGAAAAAAGCACGGGCAATAAAATGATAATCTACTTATTGTTAATTGAGGCGGTCTGTAAAAACCGCCTCAATTTGCATATTGATGAGGAAATAATCGAATGAGATTTATACAAAAATATCAAAAAACGATGCATCAGAAAATACGGGAAGCATATTTGACTTTAGGAATTGATGAGATTACGGCACAAATTCTTTATGCCCGTAATATTATGCCAGAGCAGGCGTCTGATTTTTTGATGCCCAGTTTGGAAAATCTACATAATCCGTTTTTATTTTGTCAAATGGAAAAAATCTGCAATAGATTACATGAGGCTGAGAAAAAACACCAGTATACAGTAATATATGGAGACTATGATTGCGACGGTGTGTGTGGTAGTGTTATTTTAAAGAAAACATTAGATCAATTAAAGATACCCTGCCGAATTTATTTGCCTGATCGGGCAACCGAAGGTTATGGAACTAACCGGACGGCAATGGAAAAATTAGTAAGAGAGGGAATTGAATTACTGATTACGGTAGACTGTGGCATACGGAGTAATGATGATGTGGATTTTTTAAAGAAAAAAGGTATTGATACGATTATTTTGGATCACCATGAATGCGATGTAAAATTGCCGGATACGCCATATATTTTGAATGGAAAAGTTAAAAAAGAAAAATATCCGTTTACAGAGTTATGCGGAGCAGGAATAGCATTTAAACTAGCTCAGGCTCTTCTTGGGCAGGGCGCATATGCCATGTTGGAATTTGCCGGAGTTGCAACAATTGCAGATATGGTTCCGTTAATAGGAGAAAATCGTATATTAGCATATTATGGTCTCCAAAATCTCAATATGGCGCCGTCTATCGGATTAAAGAACTTAATGGCTGTTGCGGGAATTCACAGAAATGCAGTGGATGAACACAGTGTCGGATTCGGCATAGCGCCGCGCATCAATGCAGCCGGGCGATTGGCTCATGGTATGCTGGCCGTACAGTTATTGTTAGGTGAACAGCAAACGAAGGCAGTGGATTTGGCCTGTCAGCTTAATGAACTGAATGAACAACGTCAGAAATTGCAGAAGCAAGTTATTTTTGAGGCAGAGCAAATGGTCAGAGAACAGAAAGATCTCTCAAAAATACGTGTAATTATCGTTTCGGGGAAGGGCTGGGATAAAGGTGTTGTTGGGTTGGCAGCGGCCTCCATAGCTGCAAAATTTTGCCGGCCTGCTGTAATTTTGACAGAAGAAGACGGAATGCTTACCGGGTCAGCGCGGAGCATTCCCGGCATTAATCTTTATGAATTGCTTAGTACCTGTCAACAAGAATATACTCGCTTTGGAGGCCATGAAATGGCCGCGGGTTTGACTTTTCCGGCGCGGCGTTTGCAATGGATTGAACACCAGATCAATGAAAAGGCAAGAAACTTATATTCCGATGAAGCGTTTTTGCCGACGGCATATTATGATATACCGATAACTTTAGAAGAAATTAACTTAAACCTGGCTGAGCAAATGGAAATATTACGACCTTTTGGGCAAAATAATGAACAGCCACTCTTTTTGATTCGTAATTATATACCAAATTATGTTATGCATTTGGGAGACGGATCTCATCTAAAAATGAAGGAACCCCAAACGGATATTCTTTGGTTTCATGCAACAGAGCAGATTCGGGTGGGAAGCGAATATGATTTTACTGCAAGCCTTTGTGTTAACACTTTTCGATTAAAGAGAAGCAGTCAATTAATTGTGCATAGTTTGCAGGAAAAAAGAAAATCTGGGGAAGAATGGAAGAATCAGCTCAAACAGGAATATTTGCGGAATTTTCCTTTAGAGATCGAAGCTTTTTGGCACTATTGGCAAGGTGAAAAAAAAGAAGCAATACATGATTACGATATCAATGAGATATTGATTGACATGCAAAATCATCCATTTGGAAGTGTTATTTTTGTTAACTCCATTCCAGGATTAGAAGTGGTTAACAGATGGAAACAAAAGGGATTAGTAATGCGAGAAGTGATGCGACTAGATGAAAATAGTGCGGAAAACTGTATTTGTTATACAAAACCGCCTAAATGGGTGCAAAACTATCAGAACATACTTCTTGTAGGATGTTTTGATGCGAGGATATCATTAAAAAAGGGGCAAAAATGTTTAAATTATGCGGACGAGGGTATAAAAAGACTATATAAAGAAGAAGCTAAGGGTTATTTTGTCGATGAAGAAAAATTATATGACTATGCAAAAGCATTATATCTTGTAGGTCGTGAAGGTTTTCAAACTTTGGGGGAATTGCTAAAGCGAACGAGTGAAATTTTGCAGGAAGACGAATTGAAAAAAATTTGGTTTGCTTGGAAAGTTTCTCTTCGACAAAAGTTGCTTCAGATTCGGAAAAATGATAAGATATATGTTATATTTAATGAATTGGAAACGAATTTTGAGGAAAATACCTTGCTAAAAGCTATTCATTTTCTGCTAAGCGAGTGAATAAGGAGGTGTATGGTTTGCCTGATTATTATAAGGAATTTATTGAAAAGTATCCTATGTATGGCGGAGATGTATTGATTGAGAAGGCATTTTATGTTGCGGAGAAAGCGCATAAAGGTCAATTCCGCGATTCTGGAGAACCATATATTATTCATCCTGTGGCGGTAACGCATATCCTTGCAGATTTAGGAATGGATAAGGTGAGTATTTGTGCAGGAATGTTGCATGATGTTCCTGAAGATGTAGAAGAATACCCGATTGAATATATTCGTGAACAGTTTAATGAAGAAATTGCTAATATTGTAGACGGTGTAACGAAATTAAAAAAGTTTGGCTTCCAGACAAAAGAAGAAGCACAAGCAGAAAGCATGCGCAAAATGTTCGTTGCGATGGCTTCGGATGTGCGTGTAGTCATTATTAAACTGGCGGATCGTCTGCATAATATGCGAACATTAGGATACAAGACGGGAGAAAAACAGAAAGCAAAAGCAAAAGAGACACTGGAGATATACGCGCCGTTAGCTCATCGTTTTGGAATATATGCGTTTAAGTGGGAGTTTGAAGATCTTGCTCTAAAATATCTGGAACCAGAGGCATTTTATGACATTGCTAAGAAATTGAGTGCTACACGTACGGAACGTGAAGCATATATTCAGCAGGTTATTGAAAAAATAGAAAAAAATATACGGCCACTTGGTATTGATTACGAAATTGAGGGACGTCCGAAACATATTTATAGTATTTATCGTAAAATTAAAGATAAGAGCAAAACCTTTGATGAACTTTATGATATTATGGCTGTTCGTGTAATTGTGGAGTCAGTGAAGGATTGCTATGCAGTTTTAGGGACAGTTCATGCTGTATGGAGACCGATTCCCGGGCGGTTTAAGGATTATATTGCAGTGCCTAAACCGAATATGTATCAATCTTTACATACAACATTGATGGGAGAAGACGGCAAGCCGTTTGAAGTGCAGATCCGCACATTTGAGATGCATCGTACGGCAGAATATGGTATTGCTGCCCATTGGAAATATAAGGATGGGACAACGGCAACACAATCGGACTTCGACAAGAAAATTAGCTGGCTTCGCGAAATGATGGAATGGCAGAACGAAATGAAAGACTCTAAGGAGTTTATGGAAGCACTTCGCATTAATTTTTTTTCGGATACCGTTTTTGTGTTTACTCCAAAAGGAGATGTTCGAGACCTGGCTATAGGAAGCACACCATTAGATTTCGCTTATAGTATACATTCAGCTATTGGGAATAAGTGTGTTGGAGCAAAGGTAAACGGCAGGATTGTACCGTTAAATTATAAGTTACAGACGGGTGATATTGTAGAAATTATTACCAGCGCATCGAGCAAAGGGCCGAGTCGGGATTGGCTGAATATCGTGCGTACGGCGACAGCACGCTCAAAAATCAGAGCATGGTTTAAAAAGGAGTTAAAGGAAGAAAATATAGTAAAAGGTAAGGCCATGCTGGAAAAAGAGGCAAAACGAAAAGGCTTTGAGCTGTCCTCTTTGATGGAACCAGAATGGCTTAAAGAACTATATAAGCGCTTTACATTAAACTCGGAAGAGGATATGTTCGCAGCAGTAGGATATGGCGGCCTTTCTACTAGCCAGATTCTTTCACGGCTGATTGAAAAGTATAAATTTGCACATAAAGATGAAGTAGAACCAGAAGTCTATGAACGAAACACTGAGGGTAAACAACTGAGTGGAGACAGCAACATTTCAGTAAAAGGATACTCTGATATGGTGGTGAGACTTGCTAAATGTTGTAACCCACTGCCGGGTGATAAAATTATTGGTTTTATTACCAGAGGCAGAGGCGTTTCGGTACATCGCGCAGATTGTTCTAATCTGAATGAAGAGGATTTTCCTGCCAGCAGACGTATTGAAGTGGCTTGGCGTGAACAAAAACCGGCAAAATACAGTGTTGGCGTTCAAATTGAATGTGAAGATAGAAGCGGTTTGATGGCGGATGTTTCGCAGGTATTTTATTCTATGGGATATTCAATGTCTTCTTTTAGCGGCCGCGGAACAAAAAATAATCACTTTATTATTAATGCAGTAATTAGCATTAAGTCTCCACAGGATTTGGAAGAAGTTTTGCATAAGTTGTGCAACATAAAATCGGTTATACGGGCGTATCGTGTTAATCATTGAGGTGATGGTGATGAGAGCAGTGATTACCAGAGTAACAAGCGCCGAGGTGCGAATCAAAGGAGAAACTTATAGTCAAATAGGAAGAGGACTATTGGTTTTACTGGGAGTACAGCAAGGCGATACGGAAAAAGATATTCAATATATTTGCGAGAAAACTTGTGGTTTGCGCATTTTTGAAGACCAAGAAGAAAAAATGAATTTAAGCATTCAGGATGTAGGTGGAGAGATATTGCTTGTTTCTCAATTTACTCTTCTTGGAGATGCCAGAAAAGGGAAACGACCAAGTTTTATTCGGGCTGGTGCACCGATTTTGGCAAAAGAAATTTACGACAAGGCGGTACAAGCTTTTTTACAAACCAATATTCCTGTTTATACAGGTGTTTTTCAGGCATATATGCAAATTGAATCAGTAAATGACGGGCCTGTAACTATTTTATTGGATAGCCGAAAGTTATTTTAACGGTTGAGAAGGAAAAGCAAATTATGTTGGAAATTGAAAAAATTGTCAGTCCGGCGATGGATGTTAATACTTATGTGGTGTGGCAGCAAGAAAACAAAGAAGCGATTGTGATTGATCCTTCTTTTGAACAGGAAAAATTGGATGCATGTTTGCAAACGGAGAATTTACAATGCACGGCTATTTTGCTGACTCATGGACATTTTGACCATATTGCGGGAGTTGCAAGTTTGATGCAGAGTACCGGTGCGCAAGTAGCAATTCATACATTAGATGCACAGATGTTATATGACAGAGAAAAAAATCTTTGTTCAGAATTTAATTTGAAAATTACGCCGTGTTCTGCCGATATTGAATTAAAACAATCCATTTATCATTTTGCTGGTATGGAAGTGAAAGTTCTTCATACTCCTGGACACACTCCGGGTAGTGTTTGCTATTTTATTGGCAATGCAATGTTTTCCGGTGATACATTACTTAACTTAGGAATTGGACGTACTGATTTGCCTGGAGGCAGTTGGGCTCAGATGCGGCAGACTTTAACAAAAATTAAACTAATCAAGGGAGAGTATGCTATATATCCTGGTCATGGGCATTCTACTTCGTTAACTTATGAGATTGATAATAATCCTTATCTTGGAGATGACAAATGGTCTCTTTACTGACAAACACACAGCAATACTATGCAGATATTTGTGATGAAATTCGTCTGTTTTTTACAGTACGGAAAATCCCTGTCGTACAGGAAATCAGTAGACAGGGATTTTGTGTTACTCATTATTTCACCAAACAATATACATATTGCCATACGGCGGCATTATATTATAATGGAGAAAAACAACAAGAAATATGCTATGATAGCGGGGAAGTTTTACAAAATAATTTACTAGCTGATAAGCGTGCAATAAAACATGGGGCGAAAATTGCTGTATATCGATGTTTAGCAAATTATTTTTTACAGCATAAACCATGGGGGTCGCTTACTGGTGTAAGACCAACCAAAATGCTTAGAGATCTAAGTGAAGTATATGGAAAAAAAGAAGCGCTGCGCAGAATGCGGGAAGAATATGACGTTTCTGAAAAAAAATTACAGTTGGCGCAGCGAATATGTGATACGCAAAGCGAGATATTAAAGACAATTTGCCTTGAAAAAGATATTGATTTATATATGGGAATCCCTTTTTGTACGTCACGATGTGCATACTGCTCTTTTTATGCAGCAACGACAACAAAGGACGGACAAAAGGAAAAACATTATGTAGATGCACTGTTGAAGGAATTGGAAATGTTGGCTCCGGTCATATCTCGATATCATGTGCGCAGTATATATATTGGCGGGGGGACACCCTCAGCTCTATCGGAAGAAGAATTGCAACGTGTATTACAAGCTGTTACACCGTATGCCAAAGATGCAGAATTCACAGTAGAAGCTGGACGCCCCGATACAATAACGAGACAAAAGTTATCGATAATCAAACAAGCTGGTGTGGAGCGAATTAGCATTAATCCTCAGACAACATGTCCTCAGACATTGCCGATTATTGGAAGAAAGCATAGTGTGGAAGCATTTTTTGAGGCTGCGCGCCTGGCAAAAGAATTTAATTTTAAAGCCATTAATATGGATCTGATTGCTGGGTTACCGGGGGAAGGAACAAAACAACTTGTACAGTCAGTGATGGACTGCATATTGCTGGAACCGCAAAATATTACGGTTCATAGTCTGGCCATAAAAAAAGGATCAAAATTTGGCATGGAAAATAGGCAACAGTTTGCTTCGCCCAAAGAAACAGAAGAGATGTTGGATCGAGCTCGGGAACTCTTAGAACAGTATGGATACCAGCCCTATTATATGTATCGTCAAAAATATATGGCCGGGAATATGGAAAATACTGGATACACAAAAGAAGGAAGTGCATGTATCTATAATGTAGATATTATGGAAGAAGCAGTAAGCATTCTTGCTCTAGGGTCTGGGGCGGCATGTAAGCGTGTTTTACCTGGAGAAAAAAAGATTGAGCGATTTATTGGACTTAAGGATATCCCTTCTTATATTGAACGCGTGCAAGAGATGGCAGAGAAAAAAATTGCGCTTTTTGGCGAAGGTTGACTTTACATATAGCTGCCATTATAATAAAAATGGTTTATAAGCGCAATAATTTGCACTAAAAAATGCATCTACGGGAGGATAAAAATTGGAAATTAAGGCGCCTAGAGGCACAAAGGATATCTCGATAAAAGACAGCTATAAATGGCAATATATAGAGCAAAAAATAAGGGAATTAACGGCGCTCTATCATTATCAAGAGATTCGAACACCTATTTTTGAGCATACAGAGCTGTTTGAAAGAGGTGTAGGCGATACAACTGATGTTGTGCAAAAGGAAATGTATACATTTGAAGATAAAGGCGGGCGCTCTATTACATTACGCCCGGAAGGTACTGCTGGGGTAGTTCGCAGCTTTATTGAAAGTGGAATAGCAGCTGGCCCGCAGCCGACAAAGATGTATTATCTTTCTGCTCCGGTGTTTCGTTACGAGAACCCTCAAGCGGGGAGATTGCGTGAACATCATCAGTTTGGTGTAGAGGTGTTTGGGGCGCAAGATGCTTCGATTGATGCTGAAATCATCAGTTTAGCGCTCAGTTTATTAAATAAGTTGGGTGTAAATGATCTTTCATTAAACATCAATTCTATTGGTTGTAAACAATGCCGACCGGAATATAATAAAGCGCTGAAAATGTATTATACCGAAAGAAAGGAGCAGCTATGCCCTACATGTTTAGAACGCTTGGAAAGGAATCCTCTGCGTTTACTTGATTGCAAGGAAGACGCTTGTGCTGCCCTTGCTGCAGAAGCACCGAAAATAGTGGATTATCTTTGCCCGGAATGCGAAGAACATTTTAAAGCGTTGCAAAAGTATTTAGATTGTATGAATATTCAATATAAAATTAATCCCAAAATTGTGCGTGGTTTGGATTATTACACCAAGACTGTATTTGAGATTATTTCTTCACAAATTGGTGCGCAGGGAACTGTTTGCGGTGGGGGTAGATATGATGGCCTTGTTAGTCAGTTAGGTGGCCCACAAATGCCGGGAATTGGCTTTGGTATGGGAATGGAGCGATTATTGATGGTCATGCAGAATGCGGGAGTTGTGATTCCGAAACCGCAACCATTATATGTATTCCTTTGTACGATGGGAAAGGCAGCCAGAGAAAAAGCGATTAGTATTATTGCTCAATTACGTCAAGTTGGAGTCAGTGCAGATATGGATCATGCAGCACGGAGCATGAAAGCGCAGTTTAAATATGCAGATAAGTTGGGTGTACAATATACTCTCTCTATTGGAGATAATGAGCTTGAAAGAGGCATGGTCAGCCTTAGAAATATGCAGAATGGTTGTCAGACAGAAATTTCTTTAGAAAATATTGTAGAAGAACTATGCAGGTAAAGAAGGTAGAGAGCAGATGAGTGAACAGAAAATATGGAAACGGACAGGCATGTGCCTGGATTATTCAGAGGCTGATCTCGGTAAAAAGATTACTTTGACGGGCTGGGTGGATAATTGCCGTAATCTGGGCGGATTAATTTTTCTTTGGCTTCGTGACAGAAGCGGAATTATGCAAATTGTATTTGATGAAGGCCTGGATCAAAAAGATTTTGCAGAAGCAGAAAGCCTTCGTAATGAATTTGTCATTTCTGTGCAGGGCGAAATTATAGCGCGCCAGCCTCAAAATATTAATGCTGATTTGCCGACTGGCAGAATTGAAGTACGAGCAGAAAAACTACAGGTTATCTCTAAAGCGATTACACCGCCGTTTGAGATTGAAGATGCATCCAACGTGCGTGAAGAGCTGCGTTTAAAATACCGATATCTTGATCTGCGCAGACCTATATTGCAAAAAAATCTGATTTTACGTAGTAAGATCGCCAGTTCAATGCGCAGGTATTTGGATGAAAATGGATTTATAGAGATTGAAACGCCGATTTTGCAAAAAAGCACGCCGGAAGGTGCAAGAGAATATCTAGTGCCGTCTAGAAGAAAACCGGGAAGTTTTTATTCCCTGGCTCAATCTCCTCAGATATTTAAGCAATTGCTTATGGTAGCCGGTATGGATCGCTATTATCAGGTTGCAAAATGTTTTCGCGATGAGGATCTGCGTGCAGATCGTCAACCAGAATTTACCCAATTAGATATGGAACTTTCCTTTGTCGACGAGAACGACATTATGGCTATTAACGAAGGATTGCTTGCACGAGTAATGAAGGAAGTTTTTGGGTATGAATTATCCTTGCCGTTGCTCAAAATGCCCTATAAAGAGGCGATGGAGCGTTTCGGTAGTGATAAACCTGATACACGTTTTGGTCTAGAGCTTCATGATTTAAGTGAAACGGTAAAATCCTGTGGATTCAGAGTATTTGAAGAAACTGTAGCAAAAGGAGGAAGCGTGCGCGCTATTAATGCAAAACAAGCGCATTTTTCCAGAAAAGAAATTGATTCCTTTGGTCAATTTGTCAAAACCTATGGAGCAAAAGGATTGTCATGGATTAACTATAAGGAGAATGAAATTAGTTCGCCTATTGCTAAGTTCCTTTCCGAAGGTGAAATGCAGAAAATTTTACAGGAAATGAAAGCTCAACCTGGGGATGTTTTGTTTTTTATAGCAGATAAAAACAAGGTGGTTTTTGATTCTTTAGGAGCCTTGCGTTTAGAATTGGCAAAAAAATTAGGATTAATTGATGAGCAAAAACTGAACTTTCTTTGGATTACGGAGTTTCCGATGTTTGAATTGGATGAAGAATCCGGTCGATATGTTGCAGTTCATCATCCCTTTACCTGCCCAATGGATGAAGATACTCAATATTTAGAATCCAACCCGGAAAAGGTACGCGCGAAAGCTTATGATATTGTATTAAACGGAGTGGAGTTGGGTGGTGGCAGCGTGCGTATTCATGACAGCGAATTACAACAGAGAGTTTTTCGTGCAATTGGATTTAGTACAGAAGCAGCATGGAAAAAATTTGGTTTCTTGTTAAGTGCATTTAAATATGGAACGCCTCCACACGGTGGTTTGGCTTTTGGTTTTGACCGTATGGTCATGTTGCTGACGGGGTCTAAGAGTATTCGTGATGTTATTGCCTTCCCCAAAGCGCAAAATGCATCATGCCTAATGACAGAAGCACCTGCAGAGGTCGAAGCATCACAATTGGCTGATCTGCATATTCAAATTGTGAAAGATGACGTGGAAAATTAAATGTTTTCTTCAATCTTGGAACGGTAAATAAAATTGAGAATAGAAATAAAGCTGTTTTGTAATACTAAATAAATAGGAGGATAAAGATTAAATGCTGAATATTACCATAGAAAATTTTGAAGCTGAAGTAGTGCAATCAGAAAAACCTGTAGTGATTGATTTTTGGGCGAGTTGGTGTGGCCCATGCAGAATGTTTGCGCCTACTTTTGAAAAAGTAGGTGAAGAACTGGCGGCATCGGTGAAGTTTGCCAAAATAAACGTAGACGAGCAAGAAGAACTTGCCCGGAAATTTCGCGTAATGAGTATTCCGACAATCATTGCATTTAAAGGTGGTCAAGCAGTAAAGAAAACAATGGGTGCTATTACGCAAGCTGAATTAAAAGAATTTGCACAAAATATTTAAGTAGTATAAGACGATAGGAAATCAAAAAGCTGTGGAAGGCAGATACAAAGCTGTTTTCCGCAGTTTTTTGTTGTTTGCAGGAGTACACAAAAACAACAATATAGACAGTATAAGATTGCAGTTTTAAATGATAAGAGATTATGGTAAAATAAAAACACTAAAACCAGATGAAGTATTACAGGAGTAGCGGAATTGAAGCTGGAAAAAATAGAAATTAATGGATTCAAATCCTTTGCTGAAAAAACGGAAATTTTATTAGATGGAGAGATAACGGGAATTGTCGGGCCGAATGGCAGTGGTAAAAGTAATATTGCCGATGCGGTCAGATGGGTATTAGGAGAACAAAATAGCAGAAGCCTTCGCGGGGCAAAAATGGAAGATGTTATTTTTGGAGGGACGCAAAGCCGCAAACCTAAAGCTTATTGTGAGGTTTCTTTATCTTTTGATAATACAGATCAGCGCATTAACACAGAGTATAGCCAGATTGTTATTACAAGAAAAATGTTTCGCTCCGGAGAAAGCGAATATTATTTAAATCATATACCAGTTCGCCTTAAAGATATTTTGGATATTGTGCGTGATACAGGAATTGGAAGAGAAGGATATTCTATTGTTGGACAGGGGAAGATCGATGAGATTCTTTCAGCAAAGCCTGGTGCGAGGAGAAAGGTTTTTGAAGAAGCAGCGGGAGTGATGAAATTTCGTACTCGTAAAGAAGAAGCAGAAAACAAACTGCAAAAGACACAGGATAATCTGGTGCGTATTGGTGATATCTTAGAGGAATTATATACACAGATTGGGCCGCTTTCCGAGCAGGCTGAGAAAACAAAAACATATTTAACACTATTTGAACGGCAAAAATATTTAGATGCTAATATTTTTTTAGTAAATCATGAACGAGTGCAGAAACGTTTAGATAAGTTGAAAAACGATTTACAAGAGTTAGAAAAGCAGATATGGCAAGATAAGTCCCGATTTGGAGATGTAACACAACAAAGCGAAGAGCTTGCGGAGCGATTGAAGCTTATTGAGAAGGACATATCATTTTTGCGGGAGCAATATGAACAGACTGTGGCTGCAGCAGAACAAGCAGGAACGGAAAGGAATGTCGCATCTGAACGGCTTGCGGCAACGCAAAAAGATATAGTTCGTTTATCTGAAGAACAGAAAGCTATGCAGAAGAGGAAAGAAAATCTTAAACTGCAAAAAGAACAGGCGGAAAAACGGTTGAGTGACCTTCTTAAACAGACAGATCAGATTTCATGCCAGATTGTACAGCAGAAAGATCTATGCGAAGAGGAACAAAGGCAACAGGCAGAGCATCGCCAGCAATTGCAGCAGATTCGACAGCGGCATTTAGCTTTATTGGAACAGCAAAATATTTTAGAGCGTAGCCTAGCCACGATACATGCAAAAAAAGAGGGTATGGAAGCCTCGGTTATGCAACTGCAATCGCGCCTACAATTTGGGGAAGAACAATTTTTGCATAATGAAGCATTGAAAAGAGAGTTGGGCGAAAAAGTAAATGATTTAAATAAACAGATTGCACGGATAAAAACAGATTTGCAAGAGAATCGGGAACAGGCAATTCAGGTGCGCCAACAACAAAAACAAAATGAACAGCAGCTTGGCAAAAATCGTGTTCAGTGCCAGGAGATGGTTTCTCGTAAGCGGTTTTTGGAAAAATTAAAACAAGAATATGAAGGTTACGCTCAAGGGGTAAAAAATTTAATGTTGGAGATTCATCGCCAGCCGAAATCTTTTTATGGTGTTTTAGGCACATTGGCTGAATTGATCGGAATTTCAAAAGATTATGAAAAGGCCTTGGAAGCAGCTCTTGGCGCAGCTTTACAAAATATTGTTGTACAGACAGATGAGGATGCTAAGGCAGCAATTGAGTTGCTGCGAAAAAAGAAATTGGGCAGAGTCAGTTTTATGCCTTTGCAATCTCTTAAAATTCGTATGTTGTCGGATAGGGAAGAGAGATTGCTTGGCGAAGGAATGCTTAGGGCTGATCAGGTAGTGCAATGCAGCGAACAAGTGCGTAGTGCAGTAGAATTTTTGCTGGCGCGTACGGTGATTGTTGAAAATATGGATGTAGCAATTGCGCTTGCAAAAAAAAGCGGACATACCTTTCGCATTGTAACACTGGAAGGAGACTTGATTAATCCAGGTGGTATAATTACAGGTGGAAGTATGCAAAAGCGTAATTTTGGACTTTTGGGAAGAGATCGGGAAATTGAACAGTGTACCAACCTTGCACGCCTTTATGAGCAAAAAACCCAGGAACTGCAAGAACAGAATAGAAAATTATCTGATCGAGTGGAAGAAATGGAACACAACAATGAGTGCCTTTCCACAAAGCTAAAAGAAACGGAAATTATACAAGTGCAATATCAGACGCAATGGCAAAATGCTCAACAGCAAGCAATTGCTTTACAGGAGGAACAACAGAAAAATAAGGTACAGCTTCAGGATATTGAACAAAATTCTAATTATAGTGAAGAACAGACAATGCAACTGCAACTGCAATTGCAGAAGATAAAATTGGATTTGCAGCAAATTGTTGAATTGCAAGAGCAATTGCAACAACGGGAAGAACAACAAGAAAAAACAGCTCAGCAAAGACTGGGTGAACTGCAGGTACAAGAAGCCCGTTTACAAGGAGAAGTGCAAAGAAACAAAGAAATGTTGGAAAGTATTTCACAAGAACAGCGAGATACGGAAAATAATATATACCAGAAGAGACAAGAACAGGAAAACCTTGTTGAACAAAGAAAATTATTGGCATCCGACGAACAAGAATATGCTCACAAACAGCAACACAGTAAGCAGAATGCGGAAAAGTTGCGTATAAAAGTTGAGCAGGAGGAAGCTCAGCGGATGATGACAAATGAACAGCTGGCTCAAATGCAAAGACGAGGGACAGAATATCAAATGCGTCAAGCAGAGATGGCTGAAGGAAAATATAAACTGGAAAGTCAAATTGAACGATTGAGCCTGAGCATGGAAAATGCCCAAAATAAATTGTGGGATGATTATGGAATGACGTACGGAGAGGCAGAATCCTTTCGGGAGGAGATCAATTACGCTCAAAGTACGAGGGAGTTGCAGGAAATTCGTGAAAAGATTCGTGTACTTGGTTCTATTAATCCTAATGCGGTAGAAGATTATAATCGGGTATATGCGCGTACAAAAGAAATGGCGGCGCAAAAGGAGGATTTGGAAAAGGCAAAGATTGATCTAGAAGCACTTATTCGCAATATTCTTGCTTCTATGAAAATTGTATTTAGCGAAAAATTTCAACAAATTAACAAAAATTTTGGAGAAATATTTCATGAATTGTTTGGTGGAGGGCATGCTTCAATCTCTCTAATGGAAGGTGATATTATGGAATGTGGAATTGAAATCTCAGCAGAACCGCCGGGAAAAAAGTTGCAGCATATTTCGTTACTTTCAGGTGGAGAGCGTGCGCTTACCGGCATTGCTCTGTTGTTTGCGATGATTCGTATAAATCCGGCGCCTCTATGTCTTTTAGACGAGATAGATGCACCGCTTGATGAGGCAAACGTGGTGCGCTTTGGAAATTACATCAAAAAGATACCGGATTCTCAATTTTTGATTATTACTCACCGTAAGCCGACAATGGCTATTTGTCAGGTATTGTTTGGTGTGACAATGGAGGAAAAAGGTGTCTCCAAGCTGGTATCTGTAAAAATTGAAGAACAGGAGTGACAACATGTCTTTTTTTGAAAAATTAAAGCAGGGAATGAGCAAAACTCGAAAAAATATAGCAGAAAAATTAAGCGGTGTTTTTTCGGTATTTACAAGAGTGGATGAAGATTTGCTTGATGAATTGGAAGAGACGCTGATTTTATGTGATCTGGGAGTAAATACCGTGACGGAAATTATAGAGAAGCTTCGCAGGCAGATAAAAGAAGAAAAATTAAAAGAAATAACGGATGTGAAGCAAGCTCTCAAGCAAATTCTTTTAGAACTGGTAGAGTTTGAACAAGATGAAGAACATTTTCCAAAAGTGATTTTAGTGGTTGGTGTGAATGGCGCAGGAAAAACGACCTCAATAGGAAAAATTGCACATGTTTATCAGAGCCAGGGTAGGCAGGTGTTGTTGGCTGCTGCGGACACATTTCGCGCTGCTGCGGCAAAACAACTTAGCATTTGGGCAGAACGAGCCGGAGTACCGATAGTAAAATATGGAGAAGGACATGACCCGGCTGCGGTTGTATATGATGCTATTGATTCAGCAAAGCATAGGGGTAGCGATGTTATTTTGTGTGATACGGCTGGACGCCTACACAATAAGAAAAATCTGATGAGCGAATTGAGCAAAATATCACGCGTAATTGATCGGGAATATCCTGAGGCAGCAAAGGAAACTCTTCTGGTATTAGATGGAACTGCGGGGCAAAATGCACTTTTTCAAGCTAGGGAATTTGCAAATACAGTCTCGATTGACGGTATTGTATTGACAAAGTTGGATGGAACAGCGAAAGGGGGATTTATATTCGCTATTCGAAAAGAACTTGGTATTCCGGTAAAATATATCGGTGTAGGTGAAGGTTTAGACGATTTGCAACCCTTTGATGCAAAGGAGTTTGTGAATTCCTTAATAGAGTGACAAGTAAAAATACTTGACAGTTGAAATGAAAAATAGTATGATAGGGGAGCAGTATGCAGACAGAAAAGCATTTTACCTTTTCTTTGTTGTTGGATGTTTATGGCCCTTTGTTGACTGAAAAACAGCGTGAAACTCTGGATTTGTATGTTAATGAAGACTTAAGTCTCTCGGAAATTGCAGAAAATACGGGAGTTTCTCGTCAAGCAGCACAAGATGCGATTAAAAAAGCGCAGCAACGGCTCCGAGAATGGGAAAAAGCACTTGGATATCTGGAAAAACGATTGCGGATAGAAAAAATTTTGCAGCGAATGCAATCCGATCGAGATATGCTTGAACAGGGTATCGAACAAATCAGAAAAATTCTCTGGGAGGAATAGACATGGCATTTGAGGGCTTGGCGGAAAAACTGCAGAGTGTGTTTGGTAAGCTGACCGGTCGGGGAAAACTCTCGGAAGCTGACATCAAAGCGGCGATGAGAGAAGTGCGTTTAGCTTTGTTGGAGGCAGATGTCAACTATTTGGTTGTCAAAAAGTTTGTAAAGAACGTATCTGAAAAAGCAGTTGGTGAGCAAGTATTGCAGAGCTTGACACCCGGGCAGCAGGTAATTAAGATTGTTCGCGATGAAATGATTGAGTTGCTTGGTGGAACACGTAGTACAATTAAGCTTTCCTCTTCTCCTCCTACGGTAATTTTAATGGCTGGACTGCAGGGCGCAGGAAAAACAACAATGTGCGGCAAATTGGCGTTATATTTTAAAAAGCAGGGGAAAAGCCCGATGCTTGTGGCATGTGATGTTTACCGACCGGCTGCAAAAGATCAGCTGAAAGTTGTCGGCCAGAGTGTAGGAGCCGAAGTATTTGCAATGGATTCCCCAAATCCCGTAGAAATTACCCATGCAGCATTAAAACAGGCAGTGAATAGGGGAAATGATATTGTCATTGTAGATACGGCGGGACGGTTGCATATTGATGATACAATGATGCAAGAATTAAGGGAGCTCAAAAAGGATGTTAATCCAGATGAAGTTCTGTTAGTTGTTGATGCCATGGCTGGACAGGATGCAGTGAATGCAGCAAAAGCATTTAACGAGGAAGTAGAGCTGACCGGCATTATCCTGACTAAGGTAGATGGAGATGCTAGAGGCGGTGCAGCGCTCTCAGTAAAAGATGTTACAGGCAAGCCTATCAAGTTTGTGGGGATAGGCGAGAAGATGCAGGATTTGGAACCGTTTTATCCTGATCGAATGACAAGTAGAATTCTTGGTATGGGAGATGTGCTTTCTCTGATTGAAAAGGCAGAAGAAGCGATTGATGAGAAAAAAGCAAAAGAGCAGCTGGAGAAAATGAGAAATCAGCAGTTTGATCTCAATGATTTTTTGGAAAATCTCCAACAAATTAAAGGGATGGGCTCTATGCAGGATATATTGGCAATGTTGCCCGGAGGGAAAAAACTTTCGGGAATAGAATTTGATGAAAAACAATTTAAACGTATTGAAGCGATGATTTGTTCTATGACGATGGAAGAAAGGCAAATGCCGGCAATAATTAATGGAAGCCGTCGAAAACGCATTGCTAGAGGTAGTGGGACCAGTGTACAAGAAGTTAACCGTCTGCTTAATCAATTTGATCAGATGAAGAAAATGATGAAAATCTTTAGCGGTAAAAAAAACAGACGTCGCGGAGGTATGATGGGATTGCCTTTCTAACAAGGGCATTTACATAATAAAACTTGATAAATAGATTTTATTGGAGGAATTAAAAATGGCAGTAAAAATCAGATTTAAAAGAATGGGTGCAAAAAAGGCACCGTTTTACAGAATTGTAGTAGCAGATAGTAGAAGCCCCAGAGACGGTGCGTTTATAGAGGAATTGGGCTACTATAATCCTGCTACTAAAGATACTAAAATTGAATTGGACAAGGCCAAAGATTGGGTTAGTAAGGGTGCACAGCCCACAGAAACTGTTCGTGCTCTCTTTAAGAAAAACGGTATTATCGGTTAATCATATAGGAAGCAGGGAAAATAATGGTAGAGTTAGTAGAGTTTTTGGCAAAATCTTTGGTAGACAATCCAGATCAAGTCAAAATTTCGGAAAAAACGCTTAATGATACGGTCATTTTGGAATTGACTGTTGCAGAAAGTGATATGGGAAAAGTAATTGGTAAACAAGGACGAATTGCAAAAGCAATTCGGACAGTGGTAAAAGCTGCGTCGGCAAAATCTGGTAAAAAGTATACGGTGGAAATTATCTGATATGGATTATTTTGCTATTGCGAAAGTGTTAAAGCCGCAGGGAATAAAAGGAGAAGTTAAATTAGAAACCTATGTTGAGGAGATTGATCGATTTTCTAATTTAACTCATCTCTATACTCAACAGGACGGTAAATATATAAAGCATTTAGTAGAATCTGGCAGAGTTTATCGTGGATTTGCTTATGTCAAATTGTCAGATTGCGCTGATCGCAATGCAGCAGAACTACTCCGTGGACAACTTCTTTATATTGATCGTGCTCATGCAGCAGAATTGCCAGAAAATGCAAATTATATTGCAGATTTGCTTGGCCTTACCGTACAAGATGACAATGGGCATATTTTGGGAATTCTTGAAGAGGTAATTCTAACTGGAGGGGTAGAAGTTTATCAGGTGGCGTCAAAAGAAAAAAAATTGCTGTTTCCCCTGGCTCCTGGAGTTGAACTTGAACGGGACTTAGAAAAGGGGATAATTCTGATCAGTGCAGCGCGATTGGAAGAGGTCGCAATTGATGCTTAATTTTCATATTCTTACTATTTTTCCTGAAATGTTTGATTCGTTTTGTAAAGCAAGTATATGTAAACGTGCAATAGAAAATAGTAAGGTTGCTTTTTTTCTGCATAATTACAGAGATTATACATTAGATAAGCATAAACGGGTAGATGATGCGCCGTTTGGCGGTGGTGCCGGTATGCTTATTGCTCCGCAAAGCGTATGTGATTGTTTTGCATCGATTAAAAGTCATCAAATAGGGAAAAAAGTGATAAATCTTTATATGTCTGCTTCAGGTATGCCTTTTTGTCAGCAGATGGCAGAGCAATTAGCCGCTTATGAGGAAATTAATGTTCTTTGTGGGCACTACGAGGGAGTAGATCAACGAATTATTGATACACATATTGACTTGGAAGTATCTATTGGTGACTATGTGCTTACTGGGGGTGAATTACCCGCAATGGTGCTTGCAGATGCTGTAATGCGTTATATTCCTGGTGTTTTGGGAAATGAGCAAAGCACACAGGATGAATCTTTTAGTTACGATGGTTTGTTGGAATATCCTCAATATACGCGACCGGCTGATTTTCGTGGTTTGCAGGTGCCTGAAATTTTGTTGAGTGGACATCATGCGAATATACGGGCATGGCAGAGGCGACGTGCTTTAGAGAAAACGGCCCTTGTCAGACCGGATTTGTTACAAAAAGCAAAATTGACACCCCAGGAACGAAGAGAATTTTTGCAAAATCTCTTGCCAAATAATTTGAATTAATGTTATAATACGAAATGTGTGTTTAAAGTACTAGAGCGGTCCGATGCCTTATAAGGTAAGAACGCTTACGATAAATGGAGGATCTATTATGGATTTGATCAAGTATGTAGAGCAATCTCAAATGCGTAACGATCTGCCTGAAATGGAAATTGGCGATCTGTTAAAAGTACATCTGAAAGTTACAGAAGGTACGCGCGAAAGAATTCAGGTATTTGAAGGTTATCTGATTGCCAGAGATGGTGGCGGATTAACAGAGACAATTACGGTACGGCGTGTTAGCTACGGTATTGGTGTAGAACGTATTTTGCCTTTGCATAGCCCGAAGATTGCAAAAATCGAAAAGATCAGAAGCGGCAAGGTAAGAAGAGCTAAGCTTTATTATCTGCGTGACAGAATGGGTAAGGCTGCGAGAATTAAAGAAAAATAAGCATAAAAAAAGAACGGAAGTTTTTCCGTTCTTTTTTTATGCAAAAATGAAAGTAGATTGAACCTGGTTGTGTATGAGTATGTTTTATTATATAATAAAATAAAATTAGAACAAAAATTTGGTAAAAAATAAAAGGTGAGATAATGAACGTCCAATGGTATCCCGGGCATATGACAAAGGCGAAGCGAGCGCTTACTGAAAAGATGAAAATGATTGATATGGTGATTGAAGTTGTAGATGCAAGAGCACCATATAGTACGCGAAATCCGGATTTCGAGGATTTGTTTGCAAATAAGGTGCGGATGCTTATTTTAAATAAAGCAGATATGGCAGACGATATGCTCACCAAACGTTGGATACAATATTTTAAGAATCAGGGTATTTATACAGTTTCATATTCTGCAATAAAAGGGAATGCAAGGGCGTTGTTGAAGGAGATCGAACTTGCGGCATCTAATATCTATGAAAAATTTCGGCTTAAAGGTGTTCGCAAAACTGTTCGTACTTTGGTTTGCGGTATTCCCAATGTGGGAAAATCTGCAATATTAAACCGCCTAGTTGGGGAAAAGAAACTTAAAGAAGGAAATAAGCCTGGTGTGACGCGTGGACTTTCTTGGGTAAAATTGACACCTTATTTGGAGTGTATGGATTCGCCGGGTCTTTTATGGCCAAAAATTGAAAATGCAAGAGTAGGTGCAATTATTGCGCTAATAGGAAGTGTGCGGCAAGAAATTCTGGATGAAGAGGAATTGGCCTATAATTTGATTAAAATTTTGGCAGAAATTTCTCCAAGTTTATTGCAGGAGCGTTATGGAATTGAACAGTTACAACTGGATGCAGCAGAGATTTTACAAGAAATATGTAAAAAAAGAGGTTTCTTAAGACGCGGTGGAGTTGCAGATATGGAACGGGGCTGTAAAACATTGTTGGAAGAATTTCGCAACGGAAAATTGGGAAGAGTGACATTTGAGCAACCAAAGGAAAAATAAATAATATGCACACAAGTGAATTTTATAAATATGAATTGCAATATGCTGCACAAGGTCAGCATGTTGCCGGGGCAGATGAAGCAGGGAGAGGACCGTTGGCTGGGCCGGTTGTGGCGGCAGCGGTAATTATGCCATCAGATTCTTTTATTGATGGAATTGACGATTCAAAGAAGTTGACAGAGAAAAAACGGGAAAAATTATATGCTAAAATTACTGAGCAGGCAGTGGATTACGGTGTGGGCATTGCAACGGTTGAAGAGATAGAAAAATTACATATTCTTGAAGCGACACGAATGGCATTTTCACGTGCAATTACACAATTATCTGCTCCTTTTATTTTATATACGGATTATATTACTGGTCTTAAATTGCCGATGCCATATACAGCGATAGTAAAAGGGGATGCAAAAGTATATTCTATAGCAGCGGCATCGATTATTGCAAAAGTTACAAGAGATCGTTTGATGATTGCTTACGCAGAACAATATCCACAATATGGCTTTGAGAAACATAAAGGTTATGGAACAAAAGCTCATCAGGAGGCAATTTTGCAATATGGTCCCTGCCCTTTGCATAGACAAAGCTTTTTAAGAAAATTGTATGAGCAAAAATAGTATTTTGTTAGGAAATATAGGTGAACGTATTGCTGCGCTTTATTTGCAAAGAGAGGGAATGCAGGTTCTTGAAACAAACTATCGTATCCGTGGTGGCGAAATTGACTTGATTGCAAAAGAACAGCATACATATGTTTTTGTTGAAGTGAAGTCACGGACTTCCGATCGCTATGGACGGGGTGTAGACGCGGTTGACGCCAGAAAACAACGCGTATTGCTTCGTACAGCACAGAAATATTTATATGAACGGGGATTAGAGGAAAAATCAGCGCGTTTTGATGTAATAGAAATAGATTTTAGCAGGGGAAAACCACGACTTAGGCATTTAAGAGACGTGTTGTTCGAATGAAGTATGGGCAGAAAAGAGGAGATAAAATGCTGGCAAGCGTTTGGAGCGGTGGCCTTAGCGGATTACAGGGATATCCTGTACACATAGAAGTAGATTGTTCTTCAGGGCTTCCCTATTGGGAAATTGTTGGACTACCGGATGCAGCAGTAAAAGAAAGTAAAGAACGTGTTCGTTCAGCAATGCGTAATAGCGGATTTAGTTATCCTTCAGGAAGAATCATCGTCAATATGGCACCTGCAGATATGCGCAAGGAGGGGCCGATTTATGATTTGGCTATTGCTGTTGGAGTATTGAAGGTATCTGGACAAGTAGAAGGCGGAGCGTGGCAACAGGCACTCTTTTTTGGAGAACTTTCGCTTAACGGAGATGTACGCCCGATTAATGGTATTTTGCCAATGGTTATTGATGCAAAAGAACGAGGTGCAGAATCTGTTTTTTTACCCGCCGAAAATGCGCAGGAAGCTTCTTATATTGAGGGAATGCAGGTTATTCCAGTAAAAAACTTGGCGCAGGTAGCTAAAATTTTAAAAGGAGAAGAGCAGCCCGTTTGTGTAGATCAAATTGCATTTCAAACCTTAAAATTGTCTGGTGGAAATGCAGATTTTCGGTATATTAAAGGTCAATCTCAGGCAAAAAGGGCAATGGAAATTGCCGTGGCAGGGAATCACAATATCCTAATGATTGGAGCTCCGGGATCTGGTAAAACAATGTTGGCAAGAGCTATTCCGTCGATTATGCCGGAATTAAGTTTTGAAGAGGCTCTGGATATTACTAAAATTCATTCGGTGGCAGGAGAACTGCGTGGTGCTCCGATCGTTGCACATCGGCCATTTCGCAGTCCGCATCATTCTGCTTCATCGGCGGCACTTATTGGCGGAGGAAGTAAAGCAAAACCGGGAGAGGTAAGCTTGGCACATGGCGGAGTGCTGTTCCTTGACGAGCTACCAGAGTTTCGAAGAGAAACGCTTGAGGCCTTGCGTCAGCCATTGGAGGATGGTTTCGTATCTGTTGCCAGAGTTAATGCAAAAGTAGAATACCCGGCACGTTTTATGTTAGCAGCTTCGATGAATCCTTGCCCATGTGGTTATTTTGGAGATCCTGAACGTAAATGTCGTTGTACACCGTATCAAATCAGCCGTTATTTGGCTAGAGTTAGTTCACCTTTGTTGGATCGTATTGATTTGCATTTAGAAGTGTCAAGACCAAGTTATGAAGAGTTGGGAAAAGAAACAGAAGAAGAAAGCTCGCTACAGATAAAACAGCGAGTAGATGCAGCACGTGATTTACAACGGGAACGTTATCGTAAAGAAGGGATCTATACAAATAGTCAGTTAAAAGGAGAATTATTAGAACGTTATTGCCATTTACAACCGGCTGCGGAGGCATTGTTAAAGTCCGCTTTTGAACTTATGAAATTGAGTGCACGCGCTTATACTCGAATTCTTATGGTTGCACGAACTATTGCGGATCTAAGCGGTGAAGTAGAGATTAGTGAAGCGCATCTTGCTGAAGCAATTCAGTACCGCACACTAGATCGGAAGTATTGGGGAGGTTGAACAAATGCCGATGACAGTAAAGGAATTATATTGGTATTGGCTTGCTTCTACTCCTGGAATAGGGATTGCAAGTATTTTTCGTGTAGCTCAAATGGGATTCTCCTTGGAAGAGTTATTTACCCAGCCACGTCTGATAGAAAATAATACGTTACATTTTTCCGAACAGATAAAGCACGATTTAAAAAGTCGGGCAAATATTTCGTTACTTTTGGAAGAGGTTGATAAGATAGAGCGTGCTGGGATATGTATACGTACTGCGATTAGCCCTGGATATCCTCAAAGATTAAAAGATTTGTGGAGACCTCCAGCGATTATTTATACATATGGAAAATTACAAAATTTTCCTCCGAAATGTATTGGAATAGTTGGTTCTAGATATACTTCAAGAAAAGGAGCGGCAGCAGCGAGGGAATTGGCTTCTACTCTAGCAGAACAGGGGATAACAATTGTTTCTGGAATGGCTCGGGGAATTGATACACAGGGCCATTGGGGAGCGTTGGAAGTAGGCGCACAGACTATCGCTGTTCTTGGGTGTGGAGCAGACATTATCTATCCAAAAGAAAATGCGGAACTATATGCGCAAATATGTGAGAACGGAATGATTGTCAGTGAATATGCACCGGGAATAAAACCAAATCCAAGACATTTTCCATTAAGAAACCGCATAATAGCGGGGCTTTGCCAGGGAGTTGTTCTTGGTGAAGCGGGATTACGTAGCGGAGCTATTATTACTATAAATTACGCTTGCGATACTAACAGAGATATATTTGTTTTAAACAAAGGCGATGGTGGGGGGAATCAGGAAACAATTCATAAGTTAAATGCAATGGGAGCAACAGAAGTATGCGATGCCCATGAAATTTTACAATATTATGGTTGGGAAATTAAACAAAATACAGTAAAACAGCAGAAAGAAAAACCTTCTATACCTGTTGGACTTGATTTTTTTCAGACGGAATTATATAATTTGCTTCTAAAGGGCGATTTTTCCATGCAGCAGATAATTGATTTGCTAGGGAAATCTGCTTCGGAAGTCAGTATGGCACTGACCATGCTTGAATTGAAAGGTTTAATAGAAAAATTACCGGGCAATATGTTTGGCATTAAAGGCTGATAGATTTGTCGCGGACCAAAAAGGAGAAAAATGGCAAAAACCAAAAAGGCAGTAGCTGAAAAATATAATTTAGTGATTGTGGAATCGCCGGCAAAAGCAAAAACAATTGAGAAATTTCTGGGAAAGGGCTATAAAGTTGTTGCAAGTAATGGACACTTGATTGATTTGCCCAAAAGTAAGATGGGGATTGATATTGAAGGTGGGTTTGAACCGCAATATATCGTTATTCGTGGAAGAACAGCGTTGTTGAATGAATTAAAAAAACAGGCAAAACATGCGGATCAGGTATATTTGGCAACAGACCCTGATCGCGAAGGTGAAGCAATTTCCTGGCATATCGCGAACTCTCTACCTAAAGAAAAACAGGATGTACACCGAGTAGAATTTAATGAGATAACTAAAAATGCAGTTGTGCATGCGATGAAAGCGCCAAGAGAGATTGATATTAATCGCGTTAATGCGCAACAGGCAAGAAGAGTATTAGATCGATTAGTGGGCTATAAGCTTTCTCCACTTTTATGGCAAAAGGTAAAAAGAGGATTAAGTGCAGGGCGTGTACAGTCAGCAACAGTAAAATTGATTGTTGACAGAGAACGGGAAATACGGAATTTTCAACCGCAGGAATATTGGACAATTAATGCGGTGTTAACGGATTTACAGGGAAAACATGCATTTGAAGCAGTTTTTTATGGGAAAGGGAAAAAGAAAATTGTTCCTTCAACGAAAACCGAAGTAGATGAAATTCTTGCTGCTGTACGGGGATGCGACTTTCTCATTACCGAAGTAAAAAAATCAGTTCGTCAAAGAAAAGCTTATGCACCTTTTACGACCAGTACATTACAACAGGATGCGGCTCGCAAGTTAGGGTTTACAACGAAACGGACGATGATGATTGCGCAGGGATTATATGAAGGGGTTAAAGTAAACGATAAAGAAACAGTTGGCTTGATTACCTATATGCGTACCGATTCCACGCGTATTTCCGAAGAAGCACGCGATGCGGCAAAAGCCTATATTTTGGATTGTTACGGCGAGCAGTACTATCCTGAAAAGCCCAATGTGTATGCCGGTCGTAAAAATGCACAAGATGCCCATGAAGCAATTCGCCCGACTTATGTACAATATACTCCTGAGAGCATAAAAGATCGACTTACACCGGAACAGTATAAGTTATATCATTTGATTTATACACGTTTTATAGCAAGCCAAATGGTTCCGGCTTATTATGATACAATGAATTATGAGCTTGACGCAGCTGGATATACGTTTAGAGCAAATTTTTCAAAATTAAAGTTTGCGGGATGCCTGGCTGTCTATAAAGAGGAGACTGGAGAAAATCAGGAACAGGCGAATTTGTTAATACCACCAATGCAGCAAGGAGAATATTGCAAAGCAAAAAATGTGGAATCCAAACAAAATTTTACTTCACCACCTGCTCGGTATACAGAAGCATCGCTTGTGCGTACTTTGGAAGAGCTGGGGATTGGAAGACCTTCGACTTATGCGCCGACGATTTCAACAATTTTGGAACGTCAGTATGTAAAAAAAGAAAAAAAGGCAATAATTCCAACAGAACTGGGAGAAGTTGTTACTGAATTAATGGAAAAGAGTTTTCCTGATATTGTTAATGTAGAATTCACAGCAGATATGGAGGAAAAGCTCGATACGGTAGAATCTGAAGGGAAAAATTGGAAAAAAATTGTTGAAGATTTTTATGGTCCATTTGAACGGGAATTAGAAAAGGCAGAAGAAGAAGTAGAGCAAATTAAATTGCCTGATAGACCTGCTGGGATCCAATGCGAATTATGTGGGGCTGAAATGGTTTATAAAAGCGGACGTTTCGGCGAATTTATTGCGTGCCCAAATTATCCTGCTTGTAAAAATACAAAACCAGTTAAACATAAAATTTCAATGCCTTGTCCTAAATGCGGCGGAGAAATTGTGCAAAGACGTTCTAAAAAGGGCAATATATTTTATGGTTGTGCGAATTATCCGCAATGCGATTTTGTGTCCTGGGATATGCCGATTGAAGAAAAATGTCCTGTTTGCGGAAGTTATATGGTTTTAAAACGTGGCAGAGGCAAGGCAGTATATAAAAAATGTAGTAATGAACAGTGTTCTACTAATCAAAAAGGCAGAAAAGACGAAAGCAATACCTGAAAAAAGAAAAATGGCAGATATGAATATTGACTGATTAGAACATTGGTTTTTGTGAGGGAGAGAGTTGCTGCCCGATTCATGTATGAATGACAAATACAAATGCAAGTATAAGAGTCGGTTTAGTCTACTCGAAGAAGGAGAAAAACATGAAAAAAGGGCAGATAGCAGAAGGATTAGTAAAATTAGTTAAATTCCCAAATAAAGGAATTGTAGAAATTCCGGGGGAAACGAAATACGTTATCGTAAAGAATGTTATTCCAGGGCAGAAAGTTTGTGTTTTTATTCATAAAATTCGTAATGAGTATGCGGAAGGGCGATTGCTCAAAATACTTGAAAAGGCACCTGACGAGTTGGAATCTATCTGCCCGCATTTTGGAAAGTGCGGAGGCTGCACTTATCAAAATCTGCCTTATCGTGCTCAATTGGAGATGAAGGCACAACAAGTAAAACAAATGCTTGATCATGCAGTAGATGAGGCATATATATGGGAAGGAATTAGCCCGAGCCCTGCGATAAATGAGTACCGCAATAAGATGGAGTTTACTTTTGGTGACGAATATAAAGATGGACCAATGGTGCTTGGGATGCATAGACGGGGTAGCTTTTATGATATTGTAAATACTCAAAACTGCAAGATTGTGGACGCAGACTGTAGAAAAATCCTCGAGACTACATTAAAAGTGGCTGAGGAAAGTGGGCTGCCCTATTATCATCGTATGCGACATGTTGGCTTTTTTCGTCATCTTCTGGTTCGCAAAGCGGCTGTAACGGGAGAGATTTTGATTAGCCTAATTACGGCATCAGGTAAGGAGCAGAGTAACTTAGTTTGTAATACGGTAATAAACAAGATGTTGAAAAAATGGATGGACGCCCTTCTTGTTCTTTCATTGAATGGTAAGATTTCAGGAATACTGCATACGGTAAACGATAGCATTGCAGATACCGTAAAAGATGAAGGGACCAGAATTTTACATGGAAAAGATTATTTTTATGAGAAATTGTTGGGAATGAAGTTTAAAATTACGCCTTTTTCTTTTTTTCAGACAAATTCTCTTGGCGCGGAAATTCTCTATAAAAAAGTGAGAGATTATGTTGGAGAGGCTGAAAATAAAGTTATTTTTGATCTTTACAGCGGAACCGGGACAATTGCACAGATACTTGCGCCGATTGCTAAACGTGTTTTAGGAGTGGAAATTGTAACGGAAGCTGTAGATGCTGCAAGGCAAAATGCAAAATTAAACAATCTCGAGAATTGTACATTTAAGGCAGGAGATGTATTGCGGATTATAAACGAAGTGAAGGAAGTACCGGATGTAATTATTTTGGATCCTCCAAGAGATGGTGTTAATCCGAAAGCTTTGGAAAAGATTATTGATTTTGGTGTACAAAAATTGGTCTATATTGCATGTAAACCAACTAGTTTGCTTAGAGATATAAAAGTTTTTCAACAGAAAGGATACGTTTTAAAGCGTTGCGCCTGTATTGATTTGTTCCCGCATACATATCATGTTGAGACGGTTGCATTGCTGCAAAAAAAGTTTTGTAGGAATACATAAATTTATTTGGTTTTTTCCAATTAATGAAAATTAATGAGTGTATCATTAAAATGATACACTCATTTTTCCTATAATCAATGCTTTTTTGTTTGAAAGACAGGAAGAGGATTTGACGATTAACTATTTTAAATAAAAAATGGTATATTTTGGAAATATTTCTCTTTATGATATACTGAATTTTTCTTTTTTTAAAAAATTATAAAAAATAAATTAATAAAATTTTTTGTTCCGGGAAATAAATTGTTTTAAAAATGTACAAATTTAAGACTGTATAATACTTGTATTATAGAAATATAGATAAAAACGAAAATGATATAAAAAGTCTATCCTAAATCAAAAAAGGAAATTTCCCAGGGAAACAATATAGATAATACCTTTGTTAATGAGAGATGAACTCCTGCAGAATTGGAGTGACTTCCCAAAAGAATCTTGAAATGGATATGGGTTTTTGTTATAGTAATATGGTATACATTTAGGTATATTTTATTTTGGCGTATAAATATATGCTGATTTTTCGATGAATGTGTCGTATAATTTGATGCGAAGATAGTTTTTTGATACAAAAAGGTTAAATATATGAATTCACGGTTCGTCGGCAAGAAAAGAGTTCTTTTTTACAAAGAGAAATAAAAGAAGTTAAGCACAACAGAAAAGTCGACACATATCAAGACATTTGAATTAAACGAGAAAATTCATGATAAATAGAAAACACAAAGTAAAAGATTGTTAGGAAACTGACAGTGAAACATAAAATTGAAAAATATCTGATGTGTGTCTTGGTTTAGATGAGAATAAAAGAATCGCGAGGTAAGGTAGATGAGCGAATTACGGGGAACAACTATTGTGGCAGTGCGGCGAGAAGGTCACTGTGCTGTGGCAGGAGACGGACAGGTGACAATGGGAGAAAGCACAGTGCTAAAACATGGTGCAAAAAAAGTGCGTAGGATTTATAAAGAAAAAGTTGTTGTTGGTTTTGCAGGGTCAGTTGCAGATGCATTTACGCTTTCGGAACGGTTTGAAGCAAAACTGGAGCAATACAGTGGCAGTTTGGAAAGAGCAGCGGTAGAGTTGGCGCAGGAATGGCGTAGTGATAAAGTAATGAGAAAGCTGGAAGCAATGCTTATTGCTGCAGATGCTAAAGAGATGTTATTGATTTCTGGGACGGGTGAAGTGATCAAACCGGATTCCGGTGTTTTGGCAATTGGGTCTGGAGGATCATTTGCGTATGCAGCAGCAACTGCACTGTATGAAAATACGCAGCTGGATGCAAGGGAAATTGCCAGAAAGGCTATTGAAATTGCCTCGAAAATTTGTGTGTATACCAATGATCATATTACGGTAGAGGAGGTATAAAATGGCTGAATTGACACCGAAGCAAATTGTTGCGGAGCTGGATAAATATGTTGTTGGACAGCAGGAAGCAAAACGCGCAGTAGCGATTGCTTTGCGTAATCGCTATCGAAGAAGCCTGCTTTCCAAAGAACTTCAAGAAGAAGTTACACCCAAAAATATCATGATGGTTGGACCGACTG
This sequence comes from uncultured Clostridia bacterium, assembly GCA_944347775.1. Taxonomy (GTDB): domain Bacteria; phylum Bacillota; class Clostridia; order Christensenellales; family Christensenellaceae; genus QANA01. Next base: position 51,838 of record CALVMT010000071.1, read on the forward strand.
GTGTTGGGAAAACTGAAATTGCGCGTCGCTTGGCAAAATTGGTAGATGCGCCTTTTATTAAAGTCGAGGCGACAAAATTTACAGAAGTAGGTTATGTTGGCCGGGATGTTGAATCCATTATTAAAGATTTAGTTGAAGTTTCAATTCGTATTGTTAAGAGAAAACGTTATGAGACGGTGAAAGAACAAGCTGCGGCGATGGCTGAGGAACGTATTTTGGATATTCTAAGTAATGAAAAGAAAAAGCCTGATACAAAAAACAATCCGTTTCAAATGATCTTTGGTGCGCCTTCTTTGCCGGCAGCGGAAAAGGAGACCGAAGAACAGAAACAGCAACGTATGACACGCCGAGAGGAATTGGCTTATCAGTTAAGAAGCGGTGTTTTGGAAGACCAACGTATTGAAATAGAAGTAGAAGATAATTCTGGAATTGGCATTGAAATTGCGGGAATGAGTTCAGAAATTAATATGGGAGAAATGTTTTCTGGTATTTTGCCGCAAAAGACCAAAACGCGTAAAGTTACGGTAAAAGAAGCAAGAAAAATCCTTGAAGCACAAGCGGCTGATGAATTGATTGATATGGATGAAGTCATAGAAACAGCCGTTGCGCGGGCTGAACAGTTTGGAATTGTCTTTTTTGATGAAATTGATAAAGTTGCAGGTAAAAATGCTGGTCATGGTCCAGATATTTCGCGTGAAGGAGTACAAAGAGATATTCTCCCTATTGTAGAAGGCAGTACAGTTAATACAAAATACGGACCGGTAAAAACCGATTATATGCTTTTTATTGCGGCAGGGGCATTTCATGTTTCCAGTGTAAGTGATCTTTTGCCGGAATTGCAGGGGCGTTTTCCGATTCAGGTTAATTTAAAACCGTTGGCGAAAGAGGACTTTGTAAAAATATTAACACAGCCTGAAAATGCACTTTTAAAACAATATGCTGCGCTTCTTTCTACCGACGGTGTTAATTTGGAATTTGGTGAAGATGCGATTGAAGCTATAGCGGAATATGCTGATCGATGCAATCATATGCAGGAAAATATCGGCGCAAGAAGACTACATACGATTTTAGAGGGGATTTTAAATGATATTTCATTTAATGCGGGTGATGTTTATCCACCAGTAAATATGCATATAGATCGGGCATATGTTCAAAACCACATAGAAAAGGAATTGGCGGAATCGGATTTGTCCAAATACATTATATAGAATAAGGTGGTAGATACTATGGCCCTGACCATTAGCCTTGTTTTGGATAATAGTATCGCAAAACGGAAAGGAATTAAAGTTGGCGATCAACTGTTGGAAATAAACGGGGAAAAAGTACGGGATTTTGTAGATTTTATCTATTTTGAGGCAATGCAGAAGATAGAAATGCTCTTGGTTAAGCCAAATGGTAAACAATACCGTTTGACTTTTGATAAAGAAGAAACAGAGCATATTGGCATTGCTTTTAAAGATGATGGTATTGGTAAAAGTCGTGCATGCGTAAATAAATGTATTTTCTGTTTTATTGATCAGTTGCCTAAAGGGCTTAGAAATACGCTTTATTTTAAAGACGATGATTGGCGTCTTTCTTTTGTTATGGGTAACTATGTCACTTTAACAAATGTTTCGGAAAGAGAATTTGAGCGGATTTTGCAAAGAAAGGTTTCGCCGCTCTATATTTCGGTTCATGCAACAGATGATCGTATTAGAAGTTGTATGCTTACCCAGCCGCGGGGGAGTGGTATAATGCAGAGGTTAGTGCGGCTTAAAGAGGCTGGGATCTTTTTTCATTGCCAGGCAGTAATTTGTAAAGGTTATAACGATGGAGAAATTTTGGAGAAAACAATTGCTGATTTGGCAAAACTTATGCCTAATGCGATGAGTCTGGCGCTTGTGCCTGTTGGGCTGACAGGGCATAGAGAAGGGCTAACTAAACTTGAACCTCTTGATCGTCAGACAGCAAATAAAATTATTGAAACAGCGCATCGCTGGCAAAAAAAATTGTTTAGGCAATACGGTACACGTTTTGTTTTTTGTGCTGATGAGTTATATATACGAGCACAAAGGGAATTTCCACCGCCTGAAGAGTATGAGAATTTTTCGCAATTGGAAGACGGTGTTGGGATGGCTTCTTTATTTATGAAAGAGGTAAAAGAAACTCTTGGACAGTTTGGCAATAAGGCTAAGTATAAAGAAGTAGCGATCGTGACGGGAATAGATGCACAACCGTTAATCAAGCAAGCTGCGCAATGGTGCGAACAGCAATATGGAATGAAAATTCATGTTTATGCTATAGAAAATGATTTTTTTGGCCATACAATTACGGTTGCAGGTTTGTTAACCGGAACAGATATATATCAGGCACTGAGAGATAAACCATTGGGAAAATGTTTGTTGATGAGCAATACGATGTTGCGTGACAGGAAAGATACATTTCTTGATGGAATGACATTAAAAGAACTTTCCAAAAAGCTAAAAATAAAATGTCGTCCTATTAACCCAGATGGATATCATTTTGTACAGGCGTTTTCCAAACACCAGAAAGGCTGATAGGAGGAATAAACTATGGCAAAACCCCTCGTTGCAATTGTAGGTAGACCAAATGTAGGGAAATCGACTTTGTTTAATAAAATTTGTAAGCGGCGCATTGCCATTATTGAAGATACACCCGGTGTAACGAGAGACCGGATTTTTCAGGATGCAGAATGGCTCGGGTATCAATTTGTTTTGGTTGATACGGGAGGAATAGAACCCGAAAGCGAGGATATTATTCTTTCCCAAATGCGTAGACAAGCCGAAATGGCTATGGAAGCAGCAGATGTTATTCTTTTTTTGACAGATGCGAAAAGCGGGCTTGTTGCTGCAGATTATGAAGTGGCAGAGATGTTGCGGCATACGAGAAAACCGGTTGTATTAGCTGTCAATAAAGTGGAAAACAAAATTGACCAACAAACGGTATATGATTTCTATAACCTGGGTATGGGGCCGGTATATGAAATTTCAGCGGAACAAAGTCTTGGGCTTGGAGATCTACTGGATGAGCTTGTTTCTTATTTTGATAAAATCGAGGAACCGGAAGAAGAGGCAACATATATTACAATTGTAGGCAAACCAAATGTAGGGAAATCTTCGTTAGCAAATCAGATTCTTGGTCAGCAGCGGAGTATTGTCAGTGATATTCCGGGGACGACGCGTGATTCGATAGATACGCCTTTTTTTCGAGATGGGAAAAAATATATCATTACAGATACCGCGGGTATGCGTAAAAAAGGAAAAATTGAAAGAGACTCTGTTGAACGTTATAGCGTGATACGTTCGCTGGCAGCAGTACGGCGTGCGGATATAGTCATCACAATGATTGATGCGCAACAGGGCATTACAGAGCAGGATGTTAAAATTGCAGGCTATGTAGATGAAGAAGGAAAACCTTCTATTATTGCTGTTAATAAGTGGGATGCAGTACAAAAGGATACTTATACGATAGAGAAATATAAAAAAGAGATAGAAACAGATCTGGCTTTTATGACTTATGCACCGCAAATTTATATTTCTGCAAAAACAGGTCAGCGTGTGGATAAATTGTTTCCCCTAATTGAAAAATGTCTGCATAATGCAAATAGACGCATCAGCACGGGTTTATTAAATGATTGTATTCGCGAAGCAGTAACGGCAGTAGAACCGCCAAGTAGCGGAGGGCATAGATTACGAATATATTATGCGACGCAAATTTCAACTTGTCCGCCAAGTTTTGTTTTGTTTGTGAACGATACAAAACTTATGCACTATTCTTATGAACGTTATTTGAAAAATTATTTGCGTAAGACTTTTGATTTTTCAGGTACACCAATTCGCATGATGATACGTAATCGTAACGAAAATAAAAACTAGAATGCCGATATGATTTGTAAAAAATAAGGTAAATTATACTGCGGTTGGCAGCTCTATATGAATAAATCATAAAACGAGGAGCTTTTTTATGCAAATTCTCATTGATGTGATAGTTGCTTTTGGGGCATATCTTTTGGGTAGTGTTTCGCCGGCCCTAATTATATCTCGAAGTGTAGAAAAAAAGGATATTCGTGAGTGCGGAAGCGGTAATGCTGGTGCAACAAATATGGTTCGCAATTTTGGTTGGGTACCTGGTCTTGCAACATTTGTTTTAGATATGCTTAAAGGGGCAATTGCTGCATTGCTGGGAAAGTGGGCCGGAGGTGATTTGGGTCAGGCAATTGCTGCGGTAGCAGTAGTGCTTGGGCATAGTTTCCCTGTCTATTATGGGTTTCGAGGTGGGAAAGGCGTTTCGACCTCGATGGGTGCTTTTTTGGCTATTCTTCCTTTACCTAGTTTAGTGGTTTATGCTATTGCAATTTTGTTGGTTGTATTTACAGGAATTGTTTCGGTTGGATCGCTTTTTGGTTTTACGTTGGAATGCCTGGTTTTGTGGTTTATTTACCCGGAGATAACAAGTTTACCCATTAAAATCGCGCTGACTATCCTTACGGTGTTGACTTTTGTTGGGCATCGCGATAATATTAAACGCTTGGTTCATGGGACTGAAAATAAAATTATTGGTAAGAAAAAAGAAAAATAGATAGTGGAATCAAAAATAAATTATTTTTAGCAAAAGATAAAACAATGAGAATGTATCTCATTGTTTTTTTTATAAAACGAGAAAAAGTTTGTTTGATAAGAAATATGATAAAAAGGCATGAATCCGGGAATCAAATCATATATTTGCCATAAGAAGAAATTATTGATCGCAGAGCAGGAGGATTGCAGATGCAGGCGTATGATGTATATAAGGATATTTCCGAGCGTACGGGAGGAGATATTTATATCGGTGTAGTGGGTGCGGTACGGACAGGGAAATCCACGTTTATTCGGAACATGATGGATTTATTGGTGTTGCCTAGAATACAGGATGAATATGAAAAACAGCGTATTACCGATGAATTGCCGCAAAGCGGTGCAGGACGCACGATAATGACAACACAACCGAAATTTGTTCCGGGAGAGGCAGTTTTAATCCCAATAGATGATAAAGCAGAGTTGAAAATTCGAATGGTTGACTGTGTAGGGTATCTGATTCCCGGTGCTTTAGGCCAAAATGAAGAAAATACACCGCGCATGGTGAAGACGCCGTGGTATGATTATGATATTCCTTTTGAACAGGCGGCAGAAATCGGTACAAAAAAAGTTATCAATGAACATGCCACAATTGGTGTTGTATTAACTACGGACGGCTCTATTGCCGGAATTCCACGCGAAAATTATATTGCGGCTGAGGAAAGGGTGGTTAATGAACTAAAACAGATTGGAAAACCATTTGTTATTGTATTGAACTCAGCGACGCCCAATAGCTTGGAAGCACAAACACTTAAAAATCAACTCAGTGAAAAATATGGTGTGGGTGTAGTCCTGATGGATGTGTTAAATATGGGGCGGGATGATATTAATCTGTTGCTTTCAGATATCCTCTATGAATTTCCAGTACGAAAAATCAATTATGAAGTTTCCGGATGGCTGTGTACATTAGATGAGGAGAACTGGCTATTTCATGAAATATTGCAAAAGATTAATGAAGCTACAGAAAATGTAACAGCAATGAAGGATTTTGGACGTTTGCTGGAACCCTTTGAGGATGCAGACTATATCCGACGGATTTCTATCAATGAAATTTTACCTGGAGAAGGCAGCATATTCATTGATATGGATTTAAAGCAAGAGTTATTTTATCAGATTTTAGGTCAGGAGTGCGGATGTGAAATACGTGATGACAGCCATTTAATGGAGTTGATTAAGGATTTAATGCATGCAAAACAGTGTTATGATCGGCTTGCAGGTGCGTTGCAAGAAGCAGAAAATACAGGATATGGTATTGTTCGGCCGGCAATGGAAGAAATGACACTGGAAGAACCGGAAATGATAAAACAGGGTAGCCGCTATGGAGTACGCTTAAAAGCTAAGGCGCCGAGTTTACATTTAATTCAGGTAGATGTAGAAACCGAGGTAAACCCCATTGTTGGAACCGAAAGTCAAAGTAAAGAATTTGTGGAATGTTTAATGGATGAATTTAAACAAGATCCGGGAAAAGTATGGCAAAGAGATATCTTTGGTAAATCAATCTATAGTATTGTTCAAGAAGAGCTGACAGGAAAAATGACAGGAATTCCTGATGAAGCTCGAGAAAAACTGCGCGAAGCGATGGGAAGAATGATTAACGAAGGTGATGCCGGAGTGTTGTGTATCTTGTTGTAAGTAAATAAAAGTAGCCACTTGGCATTTTTGCCAAGTGGCTGTTTTTTACTCAAGATACAGGCAAAAAATAGTGCTGTTGCTTCTGCAACAGATAGAAAAGCATAAACGTGTTAAAATAAAATAAAATAATTTTTTTAAGATAAATCTAGAGAAATAAAATCAGTTTGATTGGAAGAATTATAGACGTGATGATATTATAGGAATATATACAAACTGTTGAATTGACAGACAGTATAAATGTGTTCTATGATAAAAAGGTGAAAACATAAAATGTTTTTATTACAATTTTTTCGCAACTGGTGGATGAAAAGGGGGAACCTGATGGGAGCGAAAAATCAAACAGCCGGCCACCTGGGCAGAACAAAATAAGATGTGTATAAACACGTGGACATGAAAATTGGATGCAAAGGAGACTGACGCGATGAAACAAGAACAATGGAACGGATTTGTCGGCGGAAAATGGGAAAGAGAAATTGATACGGCAGATTTTATTCAGAAAAACTATACGCCTTATATAGGCGATCAAACTTTTTTACAAGGCCCGACTGGGCGAACTAAGCGTTTAATGGAAGATGTAAACGCGCTGCTCAAACTGGAACAGGATTTTGGTGGTGTTTTGGATATTGATACCTATCATGTTTCTTCACTTCTTTCTTATAGTCCGGGATATATTAATAAGAATCTGGAATTGATTGTGGGATTACAAACCGATCGTCCATTAAAAAGAGGCGTAAATCCGTTTGGCGGGATCCGTATGGCTAGGCAAGCATGCGAAGCATATGGTTATAAGCTTTCAGAGAAAGTTGAAAATTACTTTAAATATAAGACAACCCATAATGATGCGGTATTTCATGTTTATACGCCAGAAATGCGTGCAGCAAGAAAAGCAGGAATTATCACAGGACTTCCAGATGCCTATGGCCGCGGACGCATAATTGGAGATTATCGTCGTGTGGCATTATACGGTGTTGATCGCTTGATTGAAGCTAAACGAGCAGATAAGTTAGCTTATGGGAAAAAGACGATGACTGCGGAAAATATCCGTATCAGTGAGGAATTATATAAACAGATCAGTTTTCTTGAAATGTTGAAGGAAATGGCAGCTGCATACGGTTTTGATATTGGCAAGCCCGCATCGAATGCAAGAGAGGCAATACAATGGACCTACTTTGGTTATTTAGCTGCAATTAAGGAGCAGAACGGTGCAGCGATGAGCCTTGGCAGAGTAAGTACGTTCCTAGATATTTATATTGAGCGGGATATGAAAAACGGTATATTGACCGAACAGGAAGCACAGGAACTGATGGATGATTTTGTAATTAAGTTGCGTCTTAGCCGCCAATTGCGAACGCCTGAATATAATGCATTGTTTTCTGGCGATCCGACTTGGACAACCGAGAGTGTTGGCGGTATGGGGGAAGATGGCAGGACGCTGGTTACAAAGAATTCATTTAGAATCCTAAATACGCTTTATAATTTAGGGACAGCACCTGAACCAAATCTGACTGTATTGTGGTCGGATGAATTGCCGGAAAGTTTCAAGAAATTCTGTGCGCAGGTTTCTATTGACACTGATTCCATCCAGTATGAAAACGATGATTTGATGCGTCCGATTTACGGAGATGATTATGGAATTGCCTGTTGTGTATCTGCCATGAAAATAGGTAAGCAGATGCAGTTTTTCGGTGCACGTTGTAATTTGGCAAAATTGTTGTTATTGACGCTCAACGGTGGGAGGGACGAGATCAGCGGCGTGCAAATTGCGCCTGAGGGGAAAATCTTTGAAGGGCAACTGAATTATGAAGAAGTTATGCAAGCTTTTGAAAAATATCAAGCATGGTTATGCAGCTTGTATATTAATACGTTGAATGTAATTCATTATATGCATGACAAATATGCATATGAAAAACTACAGATGGCGCTTCATGATACAGAGGTACATCGCTTTATGGCTTGCGGTGTGGCAGGATTATCTGTTATTGCAGATTCTCTTTCGGCAATTAGGTATGCAAAAGTTTTTCCAGTTAAAGGGGAAAGCGGATTAATTGAACATTTTGAAATTGAGGGAGAATATCCTCAATATGGTAATGATGATGATAGAGTAGATGCCATTGCTGTACAAATTCTTAAAAATTTTAGTGCAGAATTGAAAAAAACTCCGGCTTATCGAAATGCAGAACATACGCTTTCAGTGTTGACAATTACGTCCAATGTTGTTTATGGTAAAAAAACAGGGGATACACCTGATGGCAGAAAAAAGGGAATGCCGTTTGCACCCGGCGCAAATCCTATGCATGGAAGAGATTGTTCGGGAGCATTGGCTTCGTTGAATTCCGTGGCCAAAATGCCATATGATTGTTGTAGAGACGGTATTTCTAATACTTTTTCCGTTTTGCCTTCAACGCTTGGGGAAAACAAAGAAGAACGAGTTGAAAATCTGTCAGAGATGATTAACGGCTATTTTGAGCAAAAAGCTCATCACCTTAATGTCAATGTTTTAGATCGGACAAAGTTAGTTGAGGCGATGGAAAATCCGGATAAATATCCTAATCTGACTATTCGTATTTCCGGTTATGCGGTTAATTTTCACAAACTGACACGGGAACAACAACTTGAAATTTTGCAGCGTACTTATCATGAGAGAGTATAAAGCATATATTGATTCGCTATATCATGGTTCGGCGCTCGATGGCAAGGGTTTACGAAGTGTTGTTTTTTTTAGCGGGTGTAATTTGCGCTGTGGTTTTTGCCATAATCCTGAGACATTATATATCAGAGGAAAAGAAATTACCTTAGAAGAGTTGGTTTCGCGGTTAATTCGCTATGCACCATATATCAGAAAAGGTGGGGTAACTCTTTCCGGGGGTGAACCTTTTTTGCAGGCGGAGTTTTGTAAAGCGCTTATCCAACGATTAAAAGAATATCGATTGAATGTCTGCATAGAGACGAATGGATATCTTCTTGACCGGGATATGATTGGCCTCACCGATAGCATTATTTTAGATGTGAAAAATCAGGAGCAACCGATTGCGGATTGCTTATATGCATTTTTAGATGCATGCGAACAGCTGAAAACGCCGGTTTATTTGACTAATGTTCTGATCCCGGGGTGTAATGATGATGTAGAGCATTTACGGGCGCTAGACAGTTTTCGGTGTAGTTGTAGTTGCGTAAAGGGATTAAAATTTTTGCCTTTCCGCAAGTTATGTATCCAAAAATATGAAAAGCTTGGGATATCTTATCCATATATCCATTATCGCGAAGCTTTGCCGGAGGATATACGGCAGGCCCAGTCGTTGATAAGAGGAGATATATAGGTATAGTATTTTAAATGCAATACGGAAAAATTGTATTGCATTTTTTGATGAATGATAAAGGAACAGATGAAATAGGAGTTGACTTAAATTCAGGGATTTATAAATTTTAAATGAAGCATGAGATATAAAATTATTAATGAAATAAAAATACGAAGCTATTCACGTTGATTATTATAAAAGGTAATACGTTTGTTGAAATAGAAAATAAAAGTATGATATATTTAAATAAAAAGATAAACGGCTTTTTATATTTTATATAAGAAAGGTAAAGAAGAGGCGTGAAGCAGATGATTAATTTGCAATGTGATTATCTTGAAGGGTGTCATCCTTTTATTTTACAAAAGATGGAAGAAGCGAATTTGAACAAGACTCCTGGATATGGAAAAGATGAGTATTGCCGAAGTGCGGCAGAAAAAATTAGACAGGCATGTCGATGCCCTCATGCAGATATTCATTTCTTGGTGGGAGGGACGCAGGCCAATTTGATTGTCATTACATCCTTATTGCGGCCGTATCAGGGAGTATTATGTGCAGATGAGGGCCATATTGCCTGCCATGAAGCAGGGGCTATTGAAGCAACAGGGCATAAAGTTATTTGCTTGCCTTCCGAAAATGGAAAGATTACTGCAGCACAAGTAGAAGAGATTTGTCAGATGCATTTTGAAAGTCCTATACAGGAACATATGGTCCAACCGGGTATGGTATATATCTCATTTCCAACTGAATGTGGGTCATTATATCATAAAGAAGAACTTACCAAGCTTTCTCAGGTGTGTAAAAAATATTGTTTACCTTTATATATTGATGGAGCACGTATGGGATATGGCTTAACAAGCAGGAAAAACGATCTCTCTTTAGCAGATATTGCATGCTTAAGTGATATATTCTATATTGGAGGGACAAAGTGCGGAGCTCTGTTTGGCGAGGCAGTAGTAATTGTGAATCCGGATTATCAGAAGGATTTTCGATATTTAATAAAACAACGCGGTGCAATGCTTGCTAAAGGCAGAATACTTGGAATTCAATTTGAGACTCTTTTTACAAATGGTTTGTATTTTTCGATTTGTAAAAAAGCAGTGGAACAGGCGGAGATATTGCGTGCCGCTTTTTTGAGAAAAGGAATTCAGATGTATGGAGAATCTTCGACAAATCAACAATTTCCGATTTTAACCAAGAAGCAGGCGGATTATTTTGCGAAAAAATATATTTATGAAACGTGGAGGCCGTTTGACCAAACGCATACGATTTATCGTTTTTGTACAAGCTGGGCAACAGAGCAACAAGAGATTTTGATGTTATTAGAAGATATTGAAAATATGCCACTTGAATAAAAACAGGGAGATACGCAGGTTTAAAGTAAGTTTTTATCTTAAACGGTGGGAATATGACAAAAATAGAAAGATAGATAAAAAAGCAAAAGCGTCTGCATAAACAGGCGCTTTTCGGATAATCAGGTTGGATTAAAAGCCTTATCTTGTATAGAGCAGGCTTGCATCCTCATCATTATAGAGGTACCAGAAATGTCCTTTTGTAGGCTCTGGATGACCGTCTTCAGGCGGCAAATTTGTTCCGTCAAAAGTCATATCGCATTTATCCGTTTTTTTCAAATAGAGGATATGATGTTGGAATACACCTTCACGATCCTTATACCATTCTTCCCATGGATATCCTGCTTCCAGCATATCGAGGGGAGGAACTGCATGGACAATGAAACCACCATTAAACCAGGTGTATTTTGCATATTGCGCATCTGTTTCTTCAGTAAGTTTACCAATAACATTTTCTGCGCCAAAGCCCATTTTGTCAAAACTATCCAACACGCCGTTTTTTTGGAGCATTTCTTTAAGTTTCATATTGTTATAGACCCTCCTAATATTTTTACGAGAAGAACAAGCTTCCCCAAGGCAAGTAATATATAAACATTACTATTTTAATGATAACTTTTGACGATACATTTGTCAAGCAATGCACTAGAAGGCATTAATATAAAAATATTCTTGCCCGAGTGAGAAGCGTAGGATAAAATAAAAACATATAAATTTTGGAAATAGCAGTGGAGGTTGACAGCTTTATTTTGATATGATAAAATATCTAACAGCCGCGCGGAACAGGTGTATAAATTCTTTTGATGAAGGATACCTTTACGGCGAGACTGAAACAGGAGGAGTAAACCCATGTATGCGATCATAAAAACAGGTGGAAAGCAGTATAAAGCTGAGCCCGGAAGATTCATAGATGTGGAAAAGCTGGATGCTGAGATTGGCGCAGAAGTAAGTTTTGACGCGCTGATGGTTGTAGATGGTGATTCCTGCAAGGTTGGCAGCCCAATTGTAGAAGATGTCAAAGTGGCAGGTAAAGTGATTGATCAGGATAAAAAGAAAAAAGTCGTCACCTACAAGTATAAGAACAAAGTCAGATACAGAAAGAAACAGGGTCATAGACAGCCTTATACAAGAGTTGAAATTGTATCTATTGGCTGAACCCCAAGCGGATTTCCAGTAAAAAGTGAGGTGTAAATACATTGGCACATAAGAAAGGAATGGGAAGCACAAAGAACGGCCGTGATAGTATTTCCAAACGTCTTGGCGTAAAGAGAGCTGATGGTCAGTTTGTGCTTGCAGGTAATATTTTGGTTCGTCAGAGAGGCACGAAAATTCATCCCGGAGAAAATGTAGGCATTGGTAGCGATGATACATTATTTGCTAAAGCTGATGGGATTGTGAAGTTTGAGCGCCTTGGCAAAGAGAAAAAGAAAGTCAGCGTTTATATGCAATAAGAAAGGCAACGCCGTTTGTGTGCTCTGTGCACCAGCGGCGTTTTTTTGTGGAAAAAGAAAGATGATTAATATCCATAATAATGGACAACGGATGCAGGTGCGTGGAGAACCGATACATGCGCGTTTAATTTTGGAATGTGGCCAGACCTTTCGTTATGAAAAACGGGATGAAGGTTGTTATTTTGGTATTGTCGGCAATAGAGGAATTTATGTAGAAGATGTAGAAGAAGGTATTGATATTTATCCTGTATATAACGAGGAACAAAAAAATTTTTGGAACAATTACTTTGATTTACGGTTAGATTATTTACAACTATTAAGAAAATTGACAGCAAAAGATATCGTTTTAGCTAATGCGGTTAAAGAGTTCTTAGGAATTCGCTTGCTTAATCAGCCGCTTTTTGAAACGCTAATTTCCTTTATTATTTCGGCAAATAATAATATTATGCGGATTAAGGGAATTATTGAGCGGCTTTGTGCGTTAGCAGGGGAAAAAGTGGAAATGGGAGGGCAAGAGTTTTACGCGTTTCCACAACCTGAAAATATAGCCTCTCTTAAAGAAGAACAATTGCGTGCGATCGGAGCAGGTTACCGCGCACCTTATCTGTTGCAAACGTCACGTATGATCCTTGAAGGATTTGCGTTGGAAGAGCTAAAAAGGCAACCATATGCGGAAGCAAAAGAGAAGCTTTGCCTGTTAAACGGTGTGGGACCCAAAGTGGCAGATTGCGTTTTGTTATTTTCCTGTGGAAAAAAGGAAGCATTTCCGGTAGATACTTGGATGAAGAAGGTACTTCTCAGATTATATGGAGTCAGATATGAATCTCAAAGGCAAATAGAAAATTTTGCTCGACAGCATTTTAAAGGGTACGCTGGGATAGCACAGCAGTATCTTTTCCATTATGCGCGTATGCATAAATTGATATAAGATATGTAGAGTTGCGTTTAAAAAGCAGGCATTGTATAATAAAAAGGGTTTTTGCTTTTAGAGAGAAATAGGGGGAAATATGAAATTGATGGTACCAGCAATTGATACACATACACATACGTATTTAAGCGGCCATGCATATTCTACAATTTTTGAGAATATTACGGTGGCGGCGCAAAAAGGTCTGAAAGGGATTGTCAATACTGATCATAGCCCGGCAATGTCGGACTGTCGGTGGCCGGCAGCAGTACGCTTTTTGAGAAATGTGCCCAGAGAATTTATGGGTGTGCGTATTTATCATGGTGTAGAGGCGGATATTATTGATTATGACGGAACACTTTCGGTAACAGAAGAGTATTATTCTCTTTTGGATTTTATGATTGCTTCTTTGCATGAAGTAGTAAAACCGGCAGGGACAAAAATGCAAAATACCCAGGCAATGATTGGCGCACTCAATCATCCTCATGTTGATATTTTGGGGCATCCTGGAACACCTGCTTTTGAAGTAGATATCGAGGCAGTTGTTAAGGAAGCAGCGAAGTGTAACAAATTGATTGAGATTAATAGTCATTCCTTTGAAGTACGTAAGGGATGTGAGCAAAATTGCATACAGTTTGCTAAGTTGTGTAAAAAATATGACGTGAGAATTTCTTTGGCAAGTGATGCACATATGTGTTTTCAGGTGGGAGCATTTGACAATGCAATAAAGTTATTGGAAACGGTTGATTTTCCTCAGGAATTGATTGTGAGTAGATCGTTACAAAGTTTCGAAGCATATCTGGTTGAACGCAAACAGCGAATTGCCAATAAATGAAAATAGTTGTTTTGATAAAATAATAAAGAAGAAAGGAAACGACGCAATGAGGGAATTTGTTATTATGACAGACTCAGACACAGAAATCCCATATACTTTTGCGGAAAAGCATAAGATACCGGTTTTTCTTATGCCGTATACTTTAAACGGTGAAGAAAAATTATTTGATCTTGGCAAAACAACAGATTTTGAGGGATTTTATAAAAGTCTGAGAGAAGGGGCAAATGCCTCAACATCAACGCGCTCTACTTATGAAATTCAATGTTTTTACGAAGAAATCTTAAAAACAAAGAAGGATATTCTTTATCTTTGTTTTTCTAGTCAATTGAGTGCACATTACGAATTGGCACAAATGGCTAAGAAGGCGGCTTTAGAAAACTATCCAGAGGCACGGATTGAAATTGTTGATTCTTTGGGTATTTCAATGGGAGCAGGGTTGCTTGTCTATCATGCCATTCGTTTGAAAGAAGAGGGAAAGGCATTAGATGAAATAAAACAATGGTTACTGGATAATCGAATGCGCAGCCTGCATTTCTTTTCTGTAGACAGTCTAAACTATTTAAAGAAAACAGGAAGAGTTTCGGCTGTTACTGCCACATTAGGGACAATGCTTGATTTAAAGCCGATTCTGACATTGACAAGAGAAGGAAAAATTGTTGCTTTTGATAAAGTAAAAGGAAAGAAAAAGGTAGTGAAATATCTAGTGGAGCTGGCACAGAAGAATTATGTAGAAGATGAATTATGCAAAGAATTGATGGTGATCATGCATGGTGATAATCTTTCGCAAGCGCAGGAATTAAAACAACAGATAGAACAGAAATTGGAGTTTAAGAATATTTGGTTTATGGATGTTGGTCCGGTGATTGGAAGCCATTGTGGTCCAGGTGTGATGGCATTTTTAATGATGGGGAAAGAACGGGAATTATAATTTGATTATTTAGGAGAAACGGGAGCAAGTCTCCCGTTTTTTATATGCCTATAAGACCTGTGTTATTTTCAATTGATGAAAAAATTGATATAATAAATTTGTATATTGTAGTAAATAAAAGAATAGAGGGATAATTTATGGCTTATAAAGCTTTATATAGAAAGTTTCGTCCGCGTCGTTTTTCTGATTTGAAAGGACAAGATATGATTGCAACAGTACTGAAAAACCAAGTAAAGGCTGGGGAACCGGCTCATGCATATCTGTTTTCCGGCCCACGTGGAACTGGGAAGACCAGTACGGCAAAAATATTGGCAACAGCGCTTAATTGTCTGAATCCTGTTGACGGAGAGCCGTGTTTAAAATGTGAAAATTGTCGCGCTGCGTTAAATGATTCAATGATTGATATCATTGAAATGGATGCCGCTTCAAATAATGGGGTAGATAATGCACGGGATATTCGAGATAAGGCAGGGTTATTGCCGGCAAAAGGGAAATATAAGATTTATATCATTGATGAAGTGCATATGTTGACTGGACAGGCTTTTAACGCTTTGTTAAAGACATTAGAAGAGCCACCGGAACATGTTGTCTTTATTTTGGCAACCACGGAATTGGATGCTCTTCCGAAAACTGTACTTTCACGTTGTTTAAGATTTGATTTTCAGTTTATTGACTGTGGACGTATTGTAGAGAGGATGAAAGAGGTTCTTGAACAGATAGGGGCACAAGCGGAAGAAAAGGCATTAGAAGAGATTGCAGAAGCTTCTGAAGGAGCAATGCGTGATGCATTGACTATTTTGGAAAAATGCTGTGCGTTTGGTGTAAAAATTGATTGTGAAATTGTAGCGAGCGTTTTAGGGCGAGCAAATAAAGAAGTAATGCAAAATTGGATGCAAGCTATGGTCGGTTATGATGAACAACAAGCCTTATTGCGATTAAGACAGATACTGGATAGTGGTGTAGAGAGCAGCGCGGCAGTAGAACAGATTTTGCAAATTTATGAACAGATGCTTTTTTCTAAAATTTGCAAAGAGAATAATGAATGGTCTGTTTTTGGAGAGGATTTAAGCAAGGAAACAATAATAAGGGGAATAGAGATTTTCAGCAAAGCCCAGGTAGATATGCGTTTTGCGCTGAATCCAGATATTGTCTTGGAAGCAGCAATTTTGCGGGCTTTGCTTCCGATTTCTGAAGACACAAGAGATCAAACACTTTGGCGTGAGGAAGTCGAAAGATTAGAAAAAAAGTTGGAGAGTTTAAAAAAAAGCTTAATAAATAATCAAGTTGAAGAGCAAGTGTTTACTGACAAAAAAATAAAACGTGGGAGTATAAATAGTGAAGAGAAACAGATATCTTTAAATAAACAACCGCAAACAGAGGTAATGGAAAATTCGGAGGAAGATCAGGAAATATATTGGTCTTATTTGAAAAAAAGTTATACAGAGGATCCCGGAGCGCAACCCATGTTGCATGGATTGAAATGGATTAGAGAAGATGCAAATACCATATATTTGCAGGCGGCAAATTCTGTTGTGCGTATGATGATCGAAAATAGTGCGCGAAAGAAAGAGTTACAGGAAAAAATGGATGCACAATTTGGACGACATAAAAATATACAGGTGAGTTTGTCCGAAAAAATGCAGAAGTTGCCTGGAGAAGGGATAATTGATATAATAGATTAGTCAATTCCGGTTAAGATAATTGATAAAAAGAATAAGTTAAAAAGGAGTTATAGAGATCATGGCTAAACGCAGTGGATTTCCTATGGGAGGAAGAAGTGGCAGTATGCAGAGCATGATGCAACAAGCGCAAAGAATGCAGCAAAATATAGAAAAAGTACAAAATGAACTCGCTGAAGCAGAAGTAGAGGCGACAGCAGGCGGTGGTGTAGTGACTGCGGTGGTAAGCGGGAAAAAAATCGTGAAAAAGATTACTATAGCGCCGGAAGCAGTGGATCCAGAGGATGTGGAAATGTTAGAAGATTTAATTACCGCAGCGGTTAATGAGGCATTGGCCAAAGCAGAAGCATATGCTGAAGAACAGATGAGTAAAGTGACCGGAGGGATGAACCTGGGAGGCCTTTTTTAAACAATGTACAGTATAGATGCACTGAATATTTTGCAAGAATGGTTTGCAAAATTACCTGGTATCGGGCCAAAGAGTGCAGCTCGTTTGGCTTATCGCATTATTGAAATGGATCCGGCAGAGGTAAAGCAATTTGCGCAGGATATGTACGCGGCAAGATTGGCAGTGCGCTATTGTTCTGTTTGTGGAAATCTGACAGACAAGGAGATTTGCCCGATCTGTGCGGACGAAAAACGAGATCATCAGACGATTTGCGTAGTCAAAGATGCGAGAGATGTTATGGCGATAGAGCGCGGTCGAGAATATAGAGGTGTATATCATGTGTTAGGGGGGGTGATATCTCCGCTGGATGGGATTGGACCTGATGACCTGCGCATTAAAGAATTATTGGATCGTGTACGAAAAGAACCTAAAGAGATTATTTTAGCGACAAATCCTGATGTAAAAGGTGAGGCAACAGCGGTATATATCCACCAGTTACTTGCTCCTTTAGGCGTAAAAGTAACAAGAATCGCTCACGGAGTGCCTGTAGGTGGAGAGTTGGAATATGCAGATGATGTGACATTAATGAAATCTTTGGAAGGACGAAGACCTTTTTAAAAAATGCCGGAAAAGCAAATTGCTTAGTCCGGTTTTTTCGTTTATACAAAAGAAATACGCTGAATATAAAAAAGGGTTATATATTGAAAAGCAAGAACGTATAAATAAACTAGGTGAAACAAGATGAATGGTACACGGGAGTTCTTGCAAAATGAGGCAGTTAAGGCATTAGAAAAATGGAAAATGGCAGAGAGATTTTTGGAAGAAATATCAGATTCTACTTTAATGGATTTTGCCATTTATAATATGGAGGCGGCAAAGCAAAAATATCTTTATATTTTACGCATACTCAGACAGCAGGAGGAAAAAGAAAAATGACTTTAGTGTTACGGGGCAGTATATGATGCAATTAAATATGCCGCAATGGGCAGATATTATTGTAGTCGCCTGTTTAATATTTATTTTGCATAGATTAGGGAGAAAATTAGTTCCTGGACACCCTGCAATACTTGATTTGGTTTGTGTAATGATTCTTGCAACAGCTTTTCTTGTTGGATGGAATTTATGGGGAGAGAAATTAAGCTTATCTATTCCGCTTAATGGATGGACTATTGCTGTGCTTGGATTGCTTGGATTACCAGGATTGCTACTGATATTAGTGGCTAAGATTATACTGTGCTGATTGAGAAGATAATAAAAAAGTGGTGGATATAAAATCCACTGCTTTTTTTATGTAAAATATTAATGTATATTCTCCATGTTGGATAAAAGAGGATAATCATAATATTTGATGAGATGATTTTTTGTGAATATAAAATATGGTTTTAGTAGTTCTCTGATCAATAATTTTTAATCGCAGAAAG
>CALVMT010000072.1 GCA_944347775.1 uncultured Clostridia bacterium
CCGCTTTTCCCAAAAATGAAATGGATGCCCTTTTCAAATTCCATGCTCACCGGCTTTACCGCTTCTACCAAATTATTTCCCTGCCGAAACGTCTTGCCGCATTCTTCCAATCGAAGTAGACTCATCTGCCTTCTCCTTTTTCTTTCGCCGGGCTTTCCCGAGCCCGGAGCCATGGGGGAACGTGCATCAATTCTTTCTAAATTTTATTTTCTTTACTAAAGATATTCGCTCTTAATTTCTCAATTCCTTTTTTTATGGGAATATTTTTTACTTTCTTCGTTTTTTATATTTTTCTATAAAAAAAATGCTTTTTTAACAAAAAAAGCATTTTTCCATCTAATCTGCTAAAGACAATCTATAAATCATTCCCCTTGCGTCGGATCTTGAATTGAACTCAAAAATTGATCAATAGCATCTTTTTGCTCTTCCGGGCAAGATGTTGCAATGCAAATCATCGTTTCATCTTTTTTACGTAAATAGATGCGCTGGTTTACGCTGTCATTGACTTTCCATTCATAACAGTGATAGATTTGCGTTCCGATTTGTTGCTCACTTTCTCCGATATATATATACTGCGCTGCTGTCAATTGATCAAAGCGCTCAATTAACGATTGGGCATATTGTGCTTCTGTTAACTCTGGCATTTCAGATAGACTTTCATAAATAATTTGTACCGAACACTTTTCTTCCTGCAAAAGCACGATGCAATCATAATATAAACCTGCCTGTTCAAGTTTAATTTCTTGCGTATCATCATTATAAGTAATCGATGAATCATCATTTGTCCATTCCTTCATTTGTTCGGAATTCAGGCGGGTGCATCCTTCTGCCGAAAAGCGAATCTGCGCCCAATCATTCGTAAATATATTTTCTTGCCATATTCCCTGTTGCATATTTTTATCTTTACAGGAACTTAATAACAGCAACAGGCTGATTAGGCAGATCAGGGCACGACGTTTCAATACACACCTCCGCTTTTTGACAATCTGTTCTATATAATATAGTATACACTTTTTCTCTATTTGCAAAGCTGAATTTTTCATTTGCTTTTTACTTTTTTTGTCATATTTAATTTGCCTTCTCTGATCAGGTATGGTATAACTGTTCTGGTGAGTTCGAAACCTTCCTCACTTAAAACAAAACTAAAGGAGATTTTATTTATGAAACACTTTAAACTTTCTCTGCTGACGCAGGGTGCTCTGATTGCTGCATTGTATACGGCATTGACTTATCTCATTAACTATTTTGGTCTAGCCAACGGCGCAATCCAAGTGCGTATTTCCGAAGCATTAACCGTACTTCCCGTCTTTACGCCGTCAGCTGTACCTGGATTATTTATTGGATGCCTGCTTTCCAACCTTCTTATTGGCGCTTCAATTTGGGATATCGTTTTTGGCAGCCTCGCTTCATTTATAGGCGCACTGTTTACTTATTTCTTGCGTAATCATGAAAAATGGGCAGCTCTTCCACCGATTTTGAGCAATACGCTTATTATTCCTTTTGTTTTAAAATTTGCTTACGGTCTTCCCGATACTTTACCCTATTTATTTTTGACTGTAGGATTAGGAGAAATCATTTCCTGTGGCGTATTTGGTACCATTCTTTTATATGCTCTAAAGCCTCGCGCCAAACAACTTTTCCCTAATAACTATTAAATTTGATAAAAAAGGAGTTATTTTAAATAACTCCTTTTTTATGTATGAGCGTTTCAACCAACTGCTTCTTTTTCCTTTAATAAATAATCTTTTTTATGATGCCCTACCATATTTTCTATCCAGGTTCCTTTTTTAACTAAAACATACCCAATGATACACTTAATACTATCCACCATTTTAGAACAAAAATAAATGGGAATAACCGACATATTGGTAAAATGAGTTAACACGTATGCAACAACAACGTTTCCACACCAAACAAACCCACAATCAAAAAAGAAGGTAATTATCGTCTTCCCTCCGGAGCGCAGTGTATAATAACTTGCATTGGCAAATGCCCTTAATGGTGCTCCAGCTGCTTCTGCCCAAATAAACCATTTTGCCAGTTCTTTAACTTCCTGCGTCGTATTTCGATAAATTTGAGGAAATAATGGCCCTGCAATCAACATTAATCCGCTAACCCCAAGTGCAATAAGAACCGACAATAAAATCATTTGCGCATCAGCTTCTTTTACCTTTTTCATATCCCCAGCACCTAACATATTTCCTATAATAATTCCAATAGATGCGCCCATAGAGATAAACAGAACATTTACGACATTTGCAATTGTTGTAGCCATATTAACAGCTGCAACAACAGCCAATCCATGATAAGAATAAGTTTGATTAACTATTGTCATCCCAACAGACCATAAAGATTCGTTAAGCAACAGAGGCGTTCCTTTATACAGCACCTGCTTAACCAATTTGCCCGGAACTTTCCATGATTGATATACATGAATAACAAATGGAACCTGTTCCGGATGTCGATGAGTCCACCAGGCGTTCATTGCTAATTCCGCAAAACGCGAAATTACCGTAGCTGCTGCAGCACCTGCAACACCCATAAGTGGAATCAACATATAATTCAGTACAACACTTAATATCAGCGCATAAATACTTGCTCGCATAGGCACGACAGTTCTATTTGCTTCCCGCAATGTACTACTATACGCTTGACTTAATGCATAAGGCAAAAAGCCCAGCAACATAATCAGCAAATAGACATAACCTTCTTTTAACGTCAACGCCAGATCAGACTCTTCTCCTCCTTCATGCAAAAAGCCTAAAATCAGCGGTTTACCAAAGCCAGCAAATATTGCAATTCCCAGTATACTTAAAACAATCATTAAAATAATTTTTAATCGAAAGACACTTCTTACTCCCTCATAATCTTCTTTGCCCTGGAACTGTGCTCCAAAAATCCCTGCACCCGATACTGCTCCAAAAATACATAGATTAAAAATTGAAATTAATTGATTTGCAATTGCAACTCCTGCCAACTGTTCTGTTCCCAATTGACCGACCGTAATATTATTGACCAACCCAATCATATTGGTAATGCCATTTTGTATCATGATCGGTATTGCAATACGCAACACTATTTTATAGAATTGCTTATTCCCAACTAGTTTCATACTTCCTCTTTAAACAAAAAACTTCTATTTATTTATAATCCGGTTTTTATCCGGATAAACTTAAGCATATGCTCATCATCCCTTTTTCTCTTCGATTTATCACAACTTATAAATTAAATACAGATATCCTTTAGAGGAGTTTTTTCTCATCTTCTCCATATGCACATAAGATTGATTATCCGAAAGTTTAACAGTGTTTTGATAAAGAAAGAATTATTTTTTAATTATCTTTAGACGAATAAAAAGCGGTGTAACTTTTTCGTCAACCATCCAAGTTACACCGCTTTTGAAATAGGCTTTTTCTGGCAGATTAATCACCGCTTCATTATTTTACCTCAGATTTGGAAGATTACTTTTTAATCAAAAGCATTCCCCTACCTGATCAATAATTTTCTGCTCTTCTCTGGAAGAAAGATTGCGGATGTGCACATACCGGGCAAATCTTTGGTGCCTCTTTGCCGATATAAATATGACCACAATTTCTGCACTCCCAAATTGCATCGCCATCGCTAGAGAAAACAAGTCCTCCTTCTACATTAGCAAGCAACTTCTTATACCGTTCTTCATGTGTTTTTTCAATTGCACCTACTGCTTCAAATAGATATGCAATACGATCAAATCCTTCTTCTTTTGCCTCTTTTGCAAACTGTGCATACATATCCGTCCACTCATAGTTTTCTCCCGCTGCTGCATCTTTCAGGTTAGAAACTGTATCCGGAATATCATTATCATGAAGCAGTTTAAACCACATTTTTGCATGTTCTTTTTCATTTGCTGCAGTTTCTTCAAAAATCGCTGCAATCTGTTCATAGCCCTCTTTCTTGGCCTTTGATGCGTAATAGGTATATTTATTGCGCGCTTGAGATTCACCTGCAAATGCGGCCAGTAAATTTGCTTCTGTTTTGCTTCCCTTCAAATTCATATTCTTTTCTCCTTTTTTACTTAGGCCAAAGGCCCGTTTATTCTAAAGTGTTTTTATGATTGCATTGTTTGCAAATCCCTTTAAACAAAATTGAATACCCTGTAATTCTATAGTCTTTAGTATCAGGAACACAAACACGAATATCTTCCTGCGCAATTTTTTGAATATCAAATATTCTTCTGCAGCAAGCGCATTGTAAATGATAATGCGGATAATTCGTATGGTCAAAACTATCTGCTCCGTCCGGCACTTGTATCCGCAAAATTAATTGCTGCTCTGCCAATTGATTCAATATACGATACACTGTTGCCCGACTGACCGAAGTGTGTCTGTTTTTTACTTCTTTATAGATCTCCTCTGCAGTGGGGTGATCATTCAAGCGAACCACGGCTTCATAAACTAGCTTCTTTTGGATCGTATTCCTGAGCATGCCCACTATTCACTTCCCTTATTAAGAATATTTACTAATAAAAATTATATATTATTTTTTTAAAAAAACAAGCATATTTTGATGGGTTCATAAAAAATTTAAAATCTTTAAATTAAATACACCGCAAAAATTGCGGTGTATTTCGTTCTATTAATTTTCTTGTACAGTTATCTTCGCCGTTAAAAACTGTAAAACTTTATCTGCCATTGCATTTTGCTTCCAGTAACCCAGCCCAAATTCTTCAATTGCCTGGTCAATTTCATTTTCGGTATAATCAGATTTAATAATATAGTCATTCATTTCCTCTTCGGAAAGCGCCATCCCTTCCTTCTCAAAAACAGCTTGCATGACCATATAAAATTTGGCACTGTCTTTTGCTGCATTTTCTAAGTTCTCTTTATACTCTTGCTTATTCATATCATAATAATCATAGACATTATCCCACATATAATAACCCAGATAAGAATAATAAAGCTGATTATAATAGTTATATTCCACTTCATAACTTGCCTCATAAATATGTTTTATTTTTTTCACATAATTTTCAGGCAAAGTATCAACCGTGCTGTTCTCCACAATATACTCTTGAGCATAAGCATTGAGATTTTCTTCATAGAGGGTTTCTTCCATATATGTATAATATTCTTGCACAGTAGAAGCATATTGCGAAAGATTTTCTTTTACATAGTCATCCGTTAGTTCCGGAGATTCATAAATACCTTTCAATGTCACCTCAAACTGCGCATCCTTACCGCTCAATTTTTTATTTTGTTCATAATCTTCCGGAAAAGTCACCTGCACCTCAAAAACATCTCCAACCTGATGCCCGATCAATTGTTCTTCAAAATCATCTATCATTGTTCCGGATCCAATTGTCACAGCATAATCCGTTGCTGTCCCTTCATCAAACTCTTTACCGTCAATTTTCCCAACAAAATCAATACTGACTTGATCTCCGGATACAGTCGTCTTTGTGCTTTTTTCATTTAATGTTGCCTGAGACGAAAGATAATTGTCAATTTCATCCTGGACCATTTCCTCATTGACTAATTCGCTTCGTTTAACAGAAACCGAGGTATAATCCCCAAGCTGTACATATTCTTTTACATCAACACCTTCAATATAGCCTTCATCAGTCAATCCCGCGCTATAATTTATTTTAGAACGCAATTCTCCGTAAACAATCAACCCGACAATGGTCGCAATAACAAGACATGGTATCGCAATCCAACAGATTGTCTTTATTGTTTTTACCCGTTTTGCGTGTTTACGCTGGATTGCTTTCTTTTTCTTTGCCAATTCTTTGTTTTCTTTTTTCATTTTAAAATACTCCTGCATGAATAACAATCATTTCTGCCCACTGCAGCTATAATATAATTATTAAGTATTCAATTATTTTTATAGATTTTTCATCATATTCAATTTTGACGTCTTATTTACATTTCCCAAACAATTGATGCTATATTTTCAAAGAAATTCCAATGCGTTTATATAATGGATCTAATTCAAACCCGCAAACTTCCGCTTCACGTAATTATTCTCCATACAAATCACAATTTATAAACTTATAATTCATATCTTGTGCCATACGAAAGTAATAGGCCGTCTGTTATTTCAATCCATTCGAAAAAACTTTTTTTGCTTTTCCGCAGTCACATAATTCTCTTTTTTTCTAAAATAGCCCGAAGTAACACCTTTCCCATGCGTTGTAAATCACACACCTGCGAGTGCAACAACAGGATTATTTTTATGTTTGATTTTATTTGAGTGTGCGTGAGTAATACTATAAAATATACCATTTTCATAATCGGTATTTACATATCCACACATAAGGCACTTCATTTGCTGTTGTCCCTAATACAATAATTATATCCTTTCCTCCAGCCCTCCCTTTTCTTCACCAAGATGTGCTCTTATATCTTTATCAAAAGCATTCCCCATTATTTTTATTAATTCGTTTATATGCGCTTTCTCTAATCTAATGAGTTCAAATCTCATATGCATTTTCCCTTTCAAAACGGTCAAATTCAACTTATTGTCCTAAAACGAAATTTAAATCATTTTCTGCTCATTAGTGTACCATAAAAATCATTTTTGTGGAAAGGCTTTGCCCTCTTTTCATTATTTTTTTATATTTTTACGAAAAACCTAGATATTAATACACCTTTTATAATCTATTAGCCATTAAAAATAAAAAATTTTTCGTTAAGATATATAAAAATATCGCTCCACCAATAGCAGATGAAGCGATATTCTCACAACATAAAATTGCTGGTGCCGAAGACCGGGGTCGAACCGGTACGGGTATTGCTACCCACGGGATTTTAAGTCCCGGGCGTCTGCCTGTTCCGCCACTTCGGCAATTAGGTTTATTATAAAACGATCACGAATCAATGTCAATAGCAAAACTCATAAAATACACTCATAAGCATTTCTCTTTGCCCCATAAGCAAGAGTAATAATCCCACAGTAAATAAAATCACTATGTAAAATAACTCTTTGCATAATCTGATTTTCAGCATGTGTATCAATTCGTACAGAGTAAGCTCCCAGGGTTTTTGCCTGAATTTTACATTGTGCAAGCAATATTTTCGCCAATCCCTTTCCCCTAAAAGAATCACTTACGGCCACGCGGTGAATTGCACAATACGGTCGAGATGATATCCAATGCCCATCAATCTGAATATATGTTGGATCCGTTCCGGGAATAATTGCAGCATAAGCTACAGCATCACCGCCGGACTCACGCAAAACATATCCGATACCCTTCTGAATATCCTCCTTAGCCATCTGTATCGAAGGGGAATGAATCCCTTGCCATTGATCAATCCCCTGCGCTTTTAAAAATGTTTTACCTTGCTTAAAAATACTATCAATTTGCTCTGCATCATTTGCAGTCGCCTGGTCAAATATAAAATCCATAGTTATGATTATATATACAAATGAATGATTATGCAATACTTTTTTTTGAAATTAAGCATAATATTTCATATTATTGGAAATATATAATTTATATATGCATAAAAAAACACTATATAAACAAATTCCGGTGCATGCCATTATTATTTATATTTTCTAAAATCACTGATCATAAAAGTCAGGAATTTTATTTATATAAAATAATTCTTCTTTCCCGATACTGCAGCAATACCGTCTAAATCTTTTTGGTTTTCCTAATATAAACTGCCCTTTATGGTAATCAAGTTGGTTTTAGTACCATAAATAATGACTTTTCCCCTTAAAAAGGTAAATATAGTTAATAAATATTTTTATATCATTAAAAGAATACTGTAAAAATAGACCAGACAGAAGTATCCATCCGTTTTTTTAAACAATAAAAAATCTCTAAAACTATTTAAACTTTTTACGATAAAACCACCCTAATTTATTATATATGTGTCACAAACTAGAGTGGTTTTATTTTATTATTGGGGGATATCATGCCTTATCCGCCGTTTGCTTTTGCCGATTCTTTATTTGTTCATACAGCGGTTATACACCATGGGATAGGATTACATTGATGACTAAACAGATGCACCTCCGCCACTGCCTCCGCCTCCTCCGACGCCTCCTCCGACGCCTCCTCCGCCGCCATAATTATATGGACCAAAACTATGCCATGCCGAAGCTCCCTCATATGAACTTGGATTTCCCCATCCTTTCCAGCGGAAAATAGCTCTCATAAACAGTATAATTAAAAATAAAACCAATACTGCTCCCCAAAAAATCCCGAAATTGACCAATAGCAAAAGTCCTGTTGGCATTTTTTGTTCACTGGGTGGTAATTCTGCATCTGCATCTGTCATCGTATTCGCCTCTTCAACAATTTCTGGTATTACCATCAGTTCTTTTGGAATATCTGTTCCGTATTTCGTATATACTTCACGGACCAAATTTATCCATGTCTCAATGGCTGCTTTATTCCATTGTTGATTTGTAATTGCGTTTACCGTAAAGTCATTTAATATTTGCTTACATTTTTCATTACTTAACCATTTTTCCAGTCCATATCCGAATTGAATACGTGCATGTGGCTGATCGATGGTATAAAGAATAAGCACGCCATTTGCCTCATCAAAATATCTGCTTCCCCACTTGTGTGCCATATCTATGCTATATTCTTCCAGCTCTTCATAACCTGTATTCGGTACAGAGGCAACAACCACCTCAACACCTGTTCTTTCTTTTAATAATATACCCTGTTCTTTAATAAAAGACTCTGTTTGCGAACTGAACACATGAGCATAGTCATTTACATAAAAATTAGAGGTTTGTTCCGGCTTTGTTGAATTTGGTTTTCCATCATGAAAAAGTCCGATAAAGGCCGTTCCTAATACAGAGGCCAGCACAAACAACAAAATTTTCCAATGCAACGCAAGCGATTTTCTTTTTTTCTTTGTCGTCTCTGTCATATTTTCTTTTCCTCCTGATCATATTTTTATTACAAAACCTCTAATATTTCTTCCTATTTTTATTATATAATAATTTCTCTTTAAATAAATAAAATTATTTAAATTTTTTACAAAAACACTTGACTTTACGCCACTTTAGGTCGGTATACTGAAAATAAACTGTTTTATAAAAATACTTTATGAAACAATTCTAATTTCGGAGGTCTGAATCATGGATTACTTAGGAAAAAACATTCCCAAATTGGGGTTTGGACTCATGCGTTTGCCTATGCTTGGCGAAAATGTAGATATTGAGCAAACAAAAGCAATGGTAGATCATTTTTTAGCTGCCGGATTTACTTATTTTGATACTGCATACGGCTATTTAAACGGAAAATCCGAAAGCGCAGCCAAAGAAGCTTTGGTTGCACGATATCCTCGAGAGCGTTTTCAACTTGCGACGAAACTTCCTGCCTGGGCAGGTCCTAAAACAGCCGATGAGGCCAAACAAATGTTTTATACTTCTCTTGAACGCACCGGTGCCGGATATTTTGACTTTTATTTATTGCATAATTGCGGAGATACGCGAACTGACGCATTTGATCGCTTTGGTATTTGGGACTTTACCCTCTCTCTGAAAGAGAAGGGATTAATTAAACATGTCGGTTTTTCTTTCCATGATAAAGCCGATGTCCTTGATGAACTGCTTAATAAACACCCTGAAATGGAATTTGTCCAGTTGCAAATCAATTATGCCGATTGGGAAAGTGATTCAGTTCAATCAAGAAAATGCCTTGAGATTGCACTTAAACATAATAAACCGGTCATTATTATGGAACCGATTAAAGGAGGGCTTTTAGCAAATCCGCCTAAATCTGTTGCAGATGTGTTAAATCGCGCTAATTCTTCTCTTTCTCCAGCGGCATGGGCGCTGTATTTTGCCGCCTCTCAACCTAATATTATTACTGTTTTAAGCGGAATGTCCACGTTGGAACAAATGCAGCAAAATGTAAAAACGATGACTTCCTTCCGCCCATTGGATAAAGAATCTTTAGAGGCCATTAATAAAGCGCGCACGGCACTAAATGCCATTCCGAGCATTCCCTGTACAAACTGCCAGTATTGCGTAAAAGGCTGCCCAATGTCTATCCCCATTCCTTCAATTTTCAGTGCAATGAATACTAATCTGATTTATCAAAATATAGAAAATGCAAAAGGATCGTATCGATTTGCTACACGAGAAGGAAATTTGGCAAGCACTTGCATTTCTTGCGGACAATGTGAATCTGTCTGTCCTCAACATATACAGATTATTGAGCATTTGCAGGAATGTGCTCATTTATTTGAAAAATAACAAATTAACTAAAACGGCGCATATTTTATGCGTCGTTTTTTATTTTATCAAACCATAGGCAACAAGATTGCTAAACCCTTTTTTCACAACAAATCCACTTGCGTGATAAAAAACTACTCCATCATGTTCTGCATAATATATTCGTAAATTTTTCCCAAAAACATCTTTTAGTTCACCAAGCTTTTCGCCTGATTTAATCCTCTGGTTTGTCTGTACCGCAGGATACCAAAATCCTGTCTCATCTGCTGCCAAATATATTGTTTTCTCAAAAATTTGTTGTGTTGTTCGTCTCGAAAAAAATTTTTCATTTAAAATGCCAAAATATACCATTAGATTATGAATATCCCTACAATATTGTTTTGCCTCATCAGAATGATATTCGCCACCGCCGCCGCGTTCCAACAACAATCCAGAAATCCCTTG
Source organism: uncultured Clostridia bacterium (assembly GCA_944347775.1). GTDB lineage: Bacteria > Bacillota > Clostridia > Christensenellales > Christensenellaceae > QANA01. Next base: position 10,633 of record CALVMT010000072.1, read on the forward strand.
CATTGCCGCCCAACTATAGTGCCCTGTCATTGAAAAAGAGGCAATACAGTAAGGAATATCTATAACTGCCGCTGCATCCTGCGCAATTTTTCGTACTTTCTGTTTAGCAGCAGGAAAAAACAAACATGGTGTCAGCGACTCATAAACGCCTCCGCTGTGCAAATCTACTACAAAATCAGCTTGGGGAAGCATTTCCTCCGCTAACCATGCAGCAATTTTTTGACCAATTGTTCCGTCCGGCTTTCCTGGAAAATTTGCATTTAAATTTTCTCCATCTTCTGGCACCAATGCATCAGTCATATTAATCATGCCGCTATAATTAACACAATGTAAAAAGATTACCGCACCTGAAAGCTCTTCAGGTTGTAATCGTTCTGCCAACAGTGCTATGGCAGCCACTCCTGGGTATTCTCCTCCATGAATCCCTGCAGAAACATATAACGTCTTTCCCGGTCGACTTCCGTTAATAATTGTTACCGGTGTTTGATACGTTGTTTTTGGAATATAGACCATTCCCTGAAATTTTGTTCCTTTTTTTATTTTTTTCCCACAAATGACAATTTCTTTATTCACTTCTTACTTCGCACCTTTAAGTTAGTTATTGCTAACTATATTGTAAGAAAATTTCTTTTTTTGTCAAGTGTATAAAAAAATCAGTTTTTATTTCATCGTTATTCTATTATTAAATGAATTCGTCTGTCATATATATTCTATTTTATTATACAGAAAAAATATAAATATCTTTTCCTGTATAAGGTATTTATCTTTTGTGGTTGATGTTATCTTTTTTTGACTTTCTATAACTTTGATTTTCCGTGTCCTCAACCATTAATTTATCGCTTTCCCGTTTTAATAAAATGTATTAGTTCCTCGACATGATCAAAATCATCATAATCACCTAATAAACCTTTTCGATGATATACTATGCCATTATTTTCGTTTCGTTCAAGACATTCTAATAATATATCGACACCATAGCGTTTTACAAACAATGTAAATCCATAGGGTTTTATTTTTGATAATACACCTTTTTTGCAATTTTGAGTACACTCGTAACAATGGGAGATTTTGTTTTTTAAAGAACATTCTCTATTTTCACATTGTGCCTTATCCGGGCATTGTTCTGAATTACAACCACCGCACCAATTATTTTTGCTGCAAAGGCAACAAGCAAGGCCACATCTCGCAATTGCTAATTCTCGTTTCACCTAAAGTCTCCTTAAGTTTTTATTTTTTATTTAATTTTTATTATAAAAACAAAGTTTTTTTCTATTTCACTTTTTAATAATCAACTAGTTTATCAACAATTTATCAACAAAACCCATAAGTTATCCACATTTTTCTATATTTTATCATACAAATAATCATCATGATTCTATTTTTAACCAAAATCGATGCTGCTTTTTATGTTGTTTTTTTTCGCTTGTCAGCAACAAACTTATTGATAAAATTCCACAAATCAAAATCACTTCGCCGCCTAAAGCATAATAATGCCTTTGCATATATGCGAATACTGTCAACCCTAAAATACTGAAAACATCTAAAATAACAATTAACAAGCCCTTCATTATACGCACCTCTAAATGTGATTGTTAATCACAAATCAAAAATTATTATTAACTTTAATGTTATTTTAATTCACGAATTAATTTAACTATATCATTTTTGTGATTTTAAGTCAACATTTTTCTTTATGTTGATTTTTTTTCACATATATGCTATATTTAATTTAAATATACTGATCATTTGAGGGAAACAATGTCAGAATTATATAAAAATATTAGACGCAGAAGAGAAAAGCTTGGAATGTCGCAAGATGAACTAGCCGGTTTGGTCGGTTATACAAGTCGAACGAGTATTGCCAAAATTGAAGCGGGAAAAATTGATCTTTCCCAATCTAAAATACAAGCATTTGCTGATGCTTTACAGACGACACCATCAATACTTTTGGGATGGACTTTAGAAAATCAGGATAATTCCGATTCCTTTTCTGATATTTCTTTAGACTCTTCTCAATCAAAACGGCTTCCCATTTTAGGAGAAATTGCCTGCGGTCAACCAATATATGCCCAGGAGGATCGGGAAAACTATGTCTTGGCCCCTTTTGAAATTGATGCTGATTTTTGTCTTCGAGCAAAAGGTGAAAGTATGATTAATGCCAGAATACTCGATGGCGATCTTGTTTTTATTCGAGCACAATCAAAGGTTGAAAATGGTGAAATTGCTGCAGTTATTATTGGTGATGAAGCAACATTAAAGCGTGTTTATTATTATCCTGATCAAAACCGATTAATGCTCAGCGCAGAAAATCCCGCATATCCTCCGTTAATTTACATTGGAGAGGAACTACAGCAAATTAAAATTTTAGGGAAAGCTGTTGCATTTCAAAGTCAAGTAAAATAAATTTTATTTTTTTAATAAAAAACGCTTGTTTTCTATCAAGCGTTTTTTACGTTATAATAGTGAATAAAACTCCAGAAATATTAATTATATTGTTTAAATATCGTTTATATAATTTGGATTTCTTTATCAGTAAAGGGTTGATTATACTTTATTACCCAATTTTCTTTTAGACCTTTCACTACAGTAATAAAAACATCACTCTATAAATAATCCCATTAAAAAAATTTTAATTTATCAAAAAAATCAATTTTTATATAAATAATATTTATTCATTTTTAATAAATAAAATTAAATTTTTTATATCTAACAGTTAAAATATTTACCTGCTTTTTTATCTAATTTTGTTAACATACATAAAAAACTCCAAAAAAAGAGAAACAGCCAAATAAAGCAGTTTCCCTCCTGGTGGAGATATGGGGATTCGAACCCCAGGCCTCCTGACTGCCAGTCAGACGCGCTAGCCAACTGCGCTATACCCCCACAACAGAATATATTTTAGCTTATTCCATAATTGCTGTCAAGGTTTGAAAAAAAGCAGAATCATCAATACATTGATATAGAATTTTTTATAAATTTTTGTCATAAAAAAATCAAAATTTAAAAAGAAATAACAATAATAACTTTAATATAAAAATTGTTGCCATTTTCTATTTTTTGTAAGAAAAAATATTTTCAACCTTTGGCAATAAATTTTGAACTTTTATATAATAATAAAAACACCATCAATGTTCAAACCCACAGGATTCAGGTTTAAATGGTGTTTTTATATGGCGGAGAAGGAGGGATTTGAACCCTCGCTACGATTCTCTCGTACTACTCCCTTAGCAGGGGAGCCCCTTCGGCCTCTTGGGTACTTCTCCAATTTGTTTTTAATCTGATTTTTAACTTTTATATTTAATTTTCAATTAAACAATAATCTGGCGGAGAAGGTGGGATTCGAACCCACGGTACCTTTCGGTATCACTGGTTTTCAAGACCAGCTCCTTAAACCTCTCGGACACCTCTCCATTTGAAAATCAAACGCATACCGATTATATCAAAGTAATTTTTGAATGTCAACCTTTACGCATTTTTCTTTCCATTATCTTTCGAATAATAAAAAGAATAATTGCCGGTAAAATAAACATCATTGCATTAACAATAATCCATAAATAAAAAGGTGCAGAATTTAACTGATCATTGTACTGAAAATATTCAACTATTGTTTTAATAAAAAAACAAAGTATTAAAAAAATACTGCACAAGTTAAAAATTCTGATTATTTTCATTTTTTTCCTTCTATGTATTAGTATAACCTCTGTTGTATAATAAATATTTAAGAAAAAGGTTCAAAATAAATTTTGAGCCTTTTTCTTTTTTCTTACTCTTCCATATCAATTTCTTTTGGCAATTTTGCAACGCCTACAACTTTTTCTTCTTCTTTCAACCGCATAATTCTCACGCCTTGAGCAGTTCGTCCAAAAACAGAAATATCCTGAGAAGCCATCCTAATAATTACGTTTGAATCATTAATCAACATGATATCTTCATCTTTTGTCGTAATCATTCCTATCACATTTCCGGTTTTTTTTGTGATATTCATTGTCTTTGATCCCATACCGCCTCTTGATTGTTCACGGTATTCATTTGCTAGAGTTCGTTTGCCATAGCCGTTTTCTGAAACAACTAAAACATACTGGTCATCTTTTAAAACATTTGCACTGACAACAAAATCATCTTTCTTTAGTTTCATTCCTCTAACACCGGCCGCTGTTCTTCCCATTAAGCGAACATCATCTTCATGAAATGAAATAGCCATACCATGATTGGAAGAAATGATTATGCGATCTTTTCCATATGTCCTTAATACACTTACCAGTTCATCTCCGTCACGTAAAGAAAGCGCAATAATACCATTCTGACGAATATTTGAAAAAGCAGACATTTTTGTCTTTTTAATCATTCCTTTTTTCGTAACCATAACCAGATTTGAATTTTCTTCAATGGATGAAATCGGAAAAACAGCTGAAACCTTTTCTTCATTATCCAGGGCTAATAGATTAACAATTGCCATTCCTTTTGCGTTTCTTCCCGCTTCTGGTATTTGATAGCATTTTTTTATATAAACTTTACCTTTTGTTGTAAAAAATAAAATATAATTATGTGTTGAACTTGTAAAAATCTCTTTTACGCCATCTTCTTCTTTTGTAGATAGCCCTGTTATTCCTTTTCCTCCTCTTTTTTGTACTTTATAGTTTTCACTTGCCGTTCGTTTTATGTATCCATGCTGCGTAAGTGTAATAACCATTTCTTCTTCTTGAATCAAATCCTCAAGATCTATTTCATCTTCCGCATGTCCTATTTTCGTGCGTCTATTATCAGAATATTTCTGCTTAATCTCTTGCAAATCTTTTTTAATAATCTCATAAACCAACTTTGGGTCCGAAAGAACCTGCTTATAATATTCAATTTGTTTGGAAAGCGCATTGTACTCTTCCTGAAGGCGATCAATTTCTAATCCGGTAAGGCGCTGTAACCGCATATCCAAAATTGCCTGAGCCTGTATTTCAGTAAAATCAAATTGTTGAATTAAAGCATTTCTTGCAGATGTTCCATCTTTTGATGTCCGAATTGCCTGTATAACTTCATCAATAACATCTAAGGCCTTAAGTAACCCTTCCACAATATGAGCTCTTTTTTGTGCTTTTTCTAAATCAAAGCGTGTACGCCTCTCAATTACTTCTTGCTGATATTTTATATATTCTACTAAAATTTGTTTTAAACTTAATACTTTCGGCTCATTATCCACTAGGGCAATCATGATAATGCCAAAACTGGTTTGCATCTGTGTATGTTTATATAATTGGTTTAATACAACAGACGCATTTGCACCTTTTTTTAATTCTATGACAATACGCATTCCGGAATGATCTGATTCATCATTCGCTTCCATAATACCATCAATTTTTTTATCCCTTGCCAATTCTCTAATCGATCCAACAAGCAATTCCTTATTAACTTGATAAGGAATTTCGGTAACAACAATTTTTTGATGTTCTTTTTCTGTTTCAATTTCTGTTTTAGCACGAAGAATAATTTTACCGCGGCCCGTTTGATACGCTTGTCTAATACCAGAATACCCGATAATTTCTCCTCCCGTAGGAAAATCCGGACCTTGCACATATTTCATTAATTGTTCGGTTGTTATGTCAGGATTATCAATACAAGCACATGTTGCATCAATAACCTCTCCTAAATTATGCGGAGGAATATTTGTTGCCATCCCTACCGCAATGCCACCAGAACCGTTAACTAACAAATTCGGAAAGCGGGAAGGAAGCGTTACCGGTTGTTGTAAAGAACCATCAAAATTTGGATAAAAATCAACAGTATCTTTATCAATATCCCGGACAAGTTCCATAGAAATTTTACCCAGTCTTGCCTCCGTATAACGCATTGCAGCAGCACCGTCTCCATCAACTGAGCCAAAATTTCCATGTCCATCAACAAGTAAATATCTTGTTGAAAAATCCTGCGCCATACGGACCATACTATCATAAATTGCTGTATCACCGTGTGGGTGATATTTACCCAAAACATCTCCTACAATACGCGCGCTTTTTTTATGAGGTTTATCCGGCGTAATTCCCTGTTCAGCCATTGAATAAATAATTCTTCTATGAACCGGTTTTAACCCATCCCTAACATCCGGCAGAGCTCTATTGATAATCACTGCCATTGCATAGGAAATAAAAGACTTTTTCATTTCTCCCCCGAGATCCAGAGGAATAATTCTTGAATTTATATTTTCCTTATCCATTCTTTTTTCTCCGTTTAGATATCCAAACTGTCCTTATCCACCATTTTGGAATTTTCCTCAATAAAGGATCTCCTAGGCTCCACATTTTCGCCCATGAGAATATTAAATAACTCATCTGCCTCAATTGCATTTTCTAAAGTAACTTGCATTAATGTTCTTTTTTGGGGATCCATGGTAGTCTCTTTTAATTGAACTGCATCCATTTCCCCTAATCCTTTATAACGTTGTATCTCATATCCATTTCCGTTTTTTTCTAAAAAATTGAGGCGTTCTTCTTCACTATACGCATAAAAAATCTGTTTGCCTTTACTCAGCCGATAAAGTGGAGGCAATGCTGCATATACATGTCCATTTTCAATAATTGGACGAAGATAGCGATAAAAAAAAGTAAGCAATAAAATACGAATATGACTGCCATCCACGTCGGCATCTGTCATAATAATAATTTTATCATAACGCAGTTTGGAAAGATCAAATTCAGCACCAATTCCAGTTCCAAAGGCAGTGATCATTGCTCTTATTTCAGCATTTCCTAGCGCTTTATCATAACGAGTCTTTTCAACATTTAATATTTTTCCACGTAAAGGTAAAATCGCCTGCGTTCTTCTGTTTCTTCCACTTTTAGCACTTCCTCCTGCACTATCTCCTTCTACAATAAATATTTCACGTTCTGAAACATCCTTACTTGTACAATCTGCTAATTTTGCAGGCATGGAAAAAAGTCCAGACTTTTTTCTTGTTACATCTCTTGCTTGCCTTGCCGCATCTCTTGCTGCTCTGGCTAATATACATTTTTCCACAATTTTTTTTGCTTCTTTTGGATTTTCTTCCAGATACTCGCTCAATTTTGTGCTGACAAGATTATCGGTCAATGCCCTCATTGAACTATTACCCAATTTTGTTTTAGTTTGACCTTCAAACTGCGGATCGGGTAATTTTACACTGATTACTGCAACTAATCCTTCCCGCACATCATCCCCTGTCAAATTTTCATCTTTTTCTTTTAAAAGATTATATTTTCTTGCATAATCATTAATTGCTTTTGTTAATGCCGAACGCAAGCCGGTTTCATGTGTTCCACCTTCTACGGTATGAATATTATTGGCAAAAGAAAAGATAGTAGAATCATAGCGATCATTATATTGTAACGCTACTTCTACAATATCCATATCCTTTTCTCCATACATATAAATTGGAGCATCTAATAGAGTTGTTTTTCCTTTGTTAAGATATTCAACAAAAGAAACAATTCCCCCTTCATAATGATAATCATGCTTTACTATCGGATCTTTCCGTTCATCTGTTAAAATAATATGAATGCCTTTATTTAAAAAAGCCATTTCACGAAAACGTACTCTTAAGGTATCATAATCAAATTCTATTGACTCAAAAATCTCCGGATCCGGAAAAAATTCAATTGTTGTCCCAGTTTTATCAGTTTTTCCGATTTCTTTTACTTGTGTTTGTGGAATACCTCTTTTATATTCCTGTGTTACGATTTTACCGTTACGCTCAATTGTTGCAATTAATTTTGTAGAAAGTGCATTAACAACAGATACACCTACTCCATGTAGACCTCCGGAAACTTTATATCCTCCTCCTCCAAATTTTCCTCCTGCATGAAGCATTGAAATTGCCACTTCCAATGTTGATTTTCCAGTCTGTTCATTGATTCCGGTAGGAATTCCTCTGCCATTATCTTTAATTCTAGCACTTCCTTCCTTTGTCAATGTAACTTCTATTCTATCGCAAAAACCTGCCATTGCTTCATCAACTGAATTATCTACAATTTCATAAACCAAATGATGGAGTCCACGTTTATCTGTAGAACCAATATACATTCCCGGGCGCTTTCGCACCGGATCAAGTCCTTCCAATATTTGGATCTGACTTTCATCATAAGTAGACGATGCTTTTTCCGCCATAATATTCTCCTATCTTTTTCTCATACTTTAAATTTTAAAAATAAGTTTCTTCCTTATTATAATATTATACCTCTTTTTATCTTTTTTTAAAAGAAATTTTCTCCTAAATCTGCATATAAAAAATGCCGCATAACGGCATTTTTTAATGTTTATTCTTTCTTTACATTTGCATTTTCAACATAATAATAAGATGCATTTTTAAAATGTGAAATTCCTTCAAGATCCGTGCAAGTAATAAAAACTTGCTTTTTACTTACAATTTCCATCAATTTTTCTCTTCTATGCTTATCTAATTCTGAAAACACATCATCCAATAGCAATATAGGGCTTTCTCCCGTCTTCTTTTCCGCAATTTCCAAGCATGCAAGTTTTATCGCAAGCATAGCTGTTCTCTGTTGTCCCTGCGAAGCATAAATTTTCGAATCTCTCCCGTTTACTAATATTTCAATATCTTCTCTATGAGGGCCAATCAAAGAAATTCCCATTTCCCGTTCTTTTTTTATATTATTTTGCATTTTTTCCAATAAATTAAATTGAATATCATCCAAAGCGGCACTTATTTTATAACGTAATTGTATATTCTCATCAATTTCCTGTAAGTTTTCGTAAAAATCAGAACTATATTTGTTTAAATCTTCTATAAACTCCGCTCTTTTTTTTATCAGTTCCGCACCATATTGAGCCATTTGTTCATTATATACGCGAATGAGGGTATCATCTACATGTGCATCCTTTAATAATTTATTCTTGCTTTTCAATGCAATATTATAACTCTGCAAACTATGATAATATGATGCACTAATTTTACATAACTCCATATCCATCATTTTTCGACGCAACGATGGAGATTCCTTAATAATTCTAAGATCTTCCGGTGCAAAAACAATAGAATTTACTATTCCTATCAATTCGGATATTTTCTTTATTGGTAAACCATTTACCCGAACACTTCGTTTTGCTTCTCCAAAAATTCCTATTTCTATCTTTCCCTGATGAGAAACTGTTTCATATTGTGCATGAATTCCAGCAAATTTTTGACCATCCCGTATTAATTTTTGATCAGGAACACTGCGAAAAGACCTTCCACAAGAAATATAGTTAATCGCTTCAATCAAATTTGTTTTTCCCATGGCATTTTTCCCGGAAAATACATTGATCTCGCTATTCAATTGCTCCAAGTTTAATATTCCAAAATTTCTAAAATCTTGTAATGCCAACTTTTTTATTTTCATTGGCTTAATGCCTTTCTTTTTTATTCCGCAATATTTACCGGAACAACAAGATACAAAAATTTTTCTCCATTTAATGGTTTAACTACACATGCCTGTAAACGTCCCGTAAATTCCATGTATACTTCTTCGTCGTCAATTACTTTGAATACATCCAAAAGATATTTTGCATTAAATGCAATTTTTAAAAATTCTCCTGTCATCTCAACTGGAATTTTATCTTGGGCTGTTCCATATTCCGAAATAGACTGCATATCAATACAAGAATTTTCAATTGACATCCGAATCAGATTTGAACTATCTTCTCTTGCTAAAACCATCATTAGTTCCAAACTTCTTTCAAAAATTCCAGCATTAACTTTTACTCTTGTCTTATACTGTGTGGGAATAATTGCCTGATAATTAATATATTCTCCATCCAATAAACGAGTAAAAATCTCTATATCATCGCATTGAATAAAACAAGAATGGTCAGTAAAACATAATGTAAGGTTTTCTTCTCCGTCTCCAATAATACGAGAAGTCTCTTTCAGCATTTTTGCAGGAATAATGGCTTTAATTTTACTCTTGCTAGAAAGGGAAGTCACTTTTTTTGCCATACGAATACCATCAATTCCAACAATACTCATTGTTTGATCCTCAGGATTCGTTTCCAAAAGAAGTCCCGTAAATACTGGACGATCTTCTCCTGTATAAGCAGAAAAAGCAGTTTTTTCTATCATTTCCCTAAATACTTGTCTTTTAATTTGTATTTGATGATCCACACTGCCATCATATATAGGAAAAGTGGGAAATTGCTGTGCATCCATTTCGGATAATAATGCATTTGAATTAGCCGAACTAATTTTTATCGCATTTTCAATTCTTTCAAATATAACTTCTCCTGAAGGAAATTTATTAATAATATCACTTAAGATTCTTGATGGAATAGCCGTTTCACCATGTTCAATAATTTGTGCGTTTACTTTTGTTTTTATTGCTGTAGTCATATCAAATGTATCCAGAAATAAGATATCATTATCTGTTTTTATATGAATACATTCTAAAATTGATTTTTGATATTTGCTATAAGCAGCACGGATAACAATATTAATGCCTTTTAAAAGCTCCTCTTTGTTGCAGATAAATTTCATGGTTTTTCTACTCCTTTTTATTATAACAATAAAAAATTATAATTAATCGTAGTCGTAATAGTAGTGTTGATGATGTTGATAACCTTATGTATAAGCATTCTAATCGGAAAATTTTGGATACAGACCTGTACAATTCCAGTGGAAAAGTAATGGATAGATTGTTTAATTTAGATAAAGAAATGCACAAACAATAAAAAAACAAATGTTATTCTTTTTACTTCAAAAAATTTCTTTAAAATTTTTTAAAGTTATAAACAATCTATTGACAGAGAAAAAGACAGGGTTATCAACATTTTGTGGATAACTTAATCTTTTATTTTTTGTGTAATATCTGTAATAATTCCTTGTAAATCTGGATCCTTTTTCAAATCTTCAGAGACTTTTTTATAAGCATGAATCACAGTAGAATGGTTGGTAAGACCAACATATTCTCCAATTTTTTGATTGGTCAGGTCAGTAAACTTTTTTAGTAAGTACATTGCAATTTGCCTGGGATAAGCAATATTACGGCTTTTTGTCTTACTGACGATTTCCTCTTCTGTAATGTCATAATATACACAAACTTGGTGTATGATATTTTTTGGTGTGATTGTTTTTGAAGTTGATGAAGTGAAAAAACTACCCAATGCGCTGATTGCAACTTTTAATGTAATCTGATGTAAGCTATTATCTAATTGTGCACTTGCAATAACGCGTTTTAGTGCTCCTTCAAGATCTCGAATATTAGAATCTTCTTTTGAAGCAATATAAGTAAAAACTTCATCATCAATTTCCAAAGTACAACGTGTAAGTTCCCGGATATAAGGTGCTTTCTTTTTTAAAATTGCAACTCTTGTCTCATAATCTGGCAATCCAATATCGGTAGTTAGCCCCCATTTAAAACGAGAAATCAAACGTTCTTCGAGACGCGGAATTTCTTCCGGTGGCTTGTCTGACGAAAGTATTATTTGCTTATTCGCTTCACGTAATGTATTGAATGTGTGGAACAATTCTTCCTGTGTTTCTCTTGCACGTGAAATAAATTGAATATCGTCAATAAGTAGAGCATCTACTTTTCTAAATTTGTTGCGGAATGCTTCAGAAGTATGCTTTTGAATTGATTCAATAAATTCGTTTGTAAAAGCTTCTGTCGTAATATAAATAATACGGGCAGAAGGATTCTGTTCTAAAATACGATTTCCTATTGCATGCATTAGGTGTGTCTTGCCAAGTCCGCTTCCTCCGTAAATAAAAAGCGGATTATAAGCAATTCCCGGATTATTGGCTACAGCTAGGGAAGCCGCATGAGCTAGATTATTTGTTTTTCCCACAACAAACGTATCGAATGTATAATTCGGATTAAGAGCAATATCTCCGAGTGCTTTTGGTGAAGATGGACGATCGAGAAGATATTGATCTAATTCCTCTGGTGTAAAATAGACAATTTCAAGAGCTCTATCCTGGCCATGTGATTCCAGATAAGCTTCTTTCAGCATTTGAAAAATAAAAGGAGAAAAACGTTCTTGGATTTGTTCTTTATAATATTCGTTTAAAACTTTAAAAATATATTTTCCGTTTTCTTCAAATACAGGGGAGAGAGTTTTAATGTAAGTATTAAAAGCAATCGCATTATGTTGTAATTCATAATACGATTCTAATTTTTTTAATGTAGACTCCCATAGGACAGCAAACGAGTTCATAATTTTCTCCTTTAAAATCAGAACATTCTCCAAAAAGGAGGTTCGGTTATTAATTATATCATAAAGAAAGTGGCTCTCAAAGCGAAAGAATCGAATATTCGAAAAGAATGTGAAAAAAAAGAAGAATACGTAAAAAATACACAAAGTATCAACAAAACAAAAAAAGTTATCCACAAATGTTGATAACTTTTTCAAAAGACAAACGCTTGATATCGCAAATAAAAAAAAATTATGTATAATTGCATATAAAGTTATCCACAAATGTTGATAACTTTTTTGATTTATCAACATACAAAAATTAAGAAAAAATATAGCGAATTTTATTAAAAATTATAGAATTTTTGTGCGGAAATTAAATTAAGCGCAAAAAAAAGAAAAATTTTTTTTTATAAAAATTTTTTCTTTACGTATTTATCAACAAATCAACAAAAAGTATCCACATTTTGTTGATATCTTTTAGTATAGGTAAGTTAAAAAAAGCGTATTTAATAAAAAAAATCCACACAAAAGATAAAAGATATCCACATTTGTTGATATCTTTTATCTTTTATCAACACGAGCCTAAAATTATTTTTATGATAAAGAAAGGCATTGAAAAAATAAAAGAGAATTACTATAATATTGCTGATACCATTGAAAAAATGTGAATATTTGTTGACATTAAAAGTATTTTTCTATATAATACAGGCGTGTTTTTAGCGAAAAAAGTGGCTCACGCACTTTAGATAACAAAAAGAATTTATAGATTTGCGAGGTAATTGATCATGAAAAGAACATTTCAGCCTAAAAAGCGTCACCGCAGTAAAGTGCATGGTTTCCGTAAACGCATGGCAACGTTAAATGGCCGTCATGTATTAAAGCGTAGACGTAATAAAGGTAGAAAAAAACTCACAGCTTAGTAGCTTGCAGGGCTGTATCTCAGGTACAGCCCTATAATTTTAGTATGAACTGTGTTCATGATAGGAACGGAAGTTTTGGAAAAAAAGGATATTAGGCTTGTAACATTAAAAAAAAATAAAGAATTTACTTTTGTCTACCATAGAGGAAAGTCATGCGCAGCAAAACACATGGTGCTGATTTATTTTAAAAATAAATATGGTGGAATACGGACTGGTTTTTCAGTAAGCAAAAAAGTTGGAAAAGCAATTGTGAGGAATAAAATTCGGCGCCGTATGAAAGAATGTATGAGAGAACTGCTTGTTCAGATGGTTTCTGGTGAAAGTGCAAATCTTATTTTTATTGCACGTGCGCCGATTGTAGAGATCAAGTATGCCGAAATGAGAAAAGAAATGAGATATCTATTGAAAAAAGCAGGTCTATTTACTATAGAAAAAAATAAGTAAAAGTGTTTGAGTAAATAATGTGAAAAAATTTGTTCTATGGTTAATCCGATTATATCAGAAAGGCATTTCTCCTTATTTTCCGGCAAAATGCAGATTTATTCCAACATGTTCGCAATATGCATACGAGGCGATTTGTAAATACGGTGTATTAAAAGGCAGTTGGTTGTCTTTAAAACGAATTTTGCGTTGTCATCCTTTTTGTAAAGGTGGGTATGATCCCGTTCCTTAAGCTGAATTTTTTGGAGGAAACATGAGTTTTTTAAATGATAATTTTATTGCTGATTTTTTTATTTTAGCAATTGAATGGATTTATCAGTTTTTGCAAGAATATTCCTTGACGATTATTGTTGTGGCTCTATTCGTTCGATTGGTTTTATTACCTATAGACGTAAAACAAAGAGTAAACAGCAAGAAAATGATAGAGGTTAATCCGGAAATCGAAAGCATGAAAAAGCGTTATGGAAATAATCCTCAACAGCTGAATCTGCATATGAATAAGCTATATAAAGAGCGTGGGATTAGCCCAATGGCAGGGTGTTTACCTTTATTACTTCAATTGGTCTTTTTACTTGCTTTTTATGGTGCACTGCGTTCTATTGCTGCAAAAGAAACAATGTCTTTAATTTTAAGAGCAACGGAAAACGGAGCTTCTAATATTGAATTAACTAGATGGCTTTGGGTAAATAATTTGTGGCAGCCGGATTCGGGAATGGCAGGAATTATGCCTTCCGCAAGTGAGTTTTTGACCTTTTTACAAAGTAATTCCAACACAATCACATCTCAAACAATGGGAATTTTACAAAGTAAGGGATTAATTTTATTTAATGAAGGCATATTGAGCATTAATGAAGCCGCGTATAATGCGCTTTGTTCGGGAATTATTTCAGCAAACGGAATGCAAGGTTTGAAAAATGGTTGGTTTATTTTGCCTCTGCTTTCTGGTGGAGCGATGTTTTTACAACAGAAAATTTCTTCAAAACTGAACCCTAATCCGGCAATGGAACAGCAAATGGGAATGGGAATGATGAAATATGTTTATCCTATTGTTTCGTTTTTGATTTGTTTAAGCAGTAATACCATGTTTGCAATATACTGGACATTTACGAGCATATATAGTATTGCTGTGGATTTCTTCTTTAACGTTTACTATAAGCATAAAGAAGAGAAAAAACGTGTATTGCAACAAAAAAAATGAATGAAAAAATAAAATACAGGCTTGCATCTGACGACTGCGGGTTCTGAGAAAGGGTAAAGTAATAATGAGTGAAAATTGCGCAAAAGTCATGGAAGCGAAAGGAAAAACGGTTGAGGAAGCAATACTTAATGGGTTGACGCAAATGGGCCTTGGCATTGATCAGGTTGATGTAGAAATTCTTCAGGAAGGGAAAGGATTTTTAGGTATAGGTCGTTCAGCAACAGTACGCTTGATAAAAAAATCCTTACCGGCAGGAGAAGCAGAAAATTTTCTTAATGAGTTATTTAAAAAAATGGGAATATCAGCGGCAGCGCATGCAGAAGAGAAAGATGACAGACTGGATATTAATATTGACGGGGATTCTACCGGAGTGCTGATTGGACGCCGTGGGGAAACATTGGATAGTTTACAGTATTTAACAAGCCTAGTTGTCAATAAAAATGCAAAAACATATAAACGCATTTTTTTAGATACAGAAAATTATCGCAAAAAAAGGGAAGAAACGCTGATTAACTTGGCGAATCGCATTGCTGAAAAAGTTGTAAAGACCGGGCGGCGTGTTGTATTAGAACCGATGAATCCATATGAGAGAAGAATACTACACGCGACACTTCATGACCATCCTTTAGTCAGTACGGTTTCAGAAGGCGAAGAACCTTATCGAAGAGTAATTATTAAAAAGAAAAAACAGGGAAATATAAACCAGTAAATATTGATAAAGGAACAAAAGGGCTTAATATAGATAGAGCCCTTTTTTATAATCAAAAATTATGACAGATGAATTTGATACAATTTGTGCACAAGCAACAGCAATAGGCAATGGAGGAATTGCTATTATTCGCATAAGTGGGCAAAAAGCATTAGAATATGCAAAACAAATATTTATTCCGAAAAAAAACAAAAATAAGGATTGGCAGCCTCGTCCACGCTATATGTATTTAGGAGAAATCCATTCAGACGGCGAATTAGTTGATCAGGTTCTCGGCGTATATTTTTGTGCACCTCATTCCTATACGGGAGAAGATCTTGTTGAGCTGCATTGCCATGGAGGAATACAAACTGCAAAAATAATTTTAGCGTGCTTAACAGAGTTAGGTGTACGCCCTGCACAACCAGGTGAATTTACAAAAAGGGCTTTTCTTAATGGAAAAATAGATATTTCTGCAGCGGAAGCGGTGGCAGATCAAATTAATGCGCTTTCCGAGGCAGGAGCAAAAATGGCGGCACGCCAAATGCAGGGAGAATTGGCAAAAAATATTGTTAGAATGCAAAATATTTTAACAGATATTCTTGCTGAAATGGAAGCGGGGATAGAATACCCGGAAGAAAATTTAGAATTGGAAATTGCCGGAGAAGCGTTACCTAAATTGCGCTTGTTAGAAGAAGAGATTAGTTGTTTAAAAGAAAGTTTTAAACGAGGAAAGCTGATTAAGGAAGGAATTTCTGTTGCTTTGGCAGGGAGGCCTAATGTAGGAAAATCTTCTTTGCTTAATGCCATTTTTGGCGAAGAAAGAGCAATTGTAAGCGATATTCCGGGAACAACAAGAGATGTAATTTCCGAACATTATTTACTTCACTCTATGCCAATTCAGTTTTTGGATACTGCGGGAATGCGCCAGACAAAAGATGCTATAGAAAAAATAGGTGTAGAGAGAACATACCGTGCTATAGATAGCGCATCAGTTGTTGTTATGGTGTTAGATTGCTCTGAAGACTTACAGCCTGAGGATATGGCTGTCTATGCTTATGCAAAGCAACATGGTGCTCCTATTATAATTGCATTAAATAAAACGGATTTAATTGCAAAACTTACAGTACAGCAAATAAAACGGCAATTTGATGTTCCATGCATTGAAATTACTGCTCGCTGCCGTCGGGGAATCGATATACTTCTTGAAGAAATTTATCGGCTTGCAATTGGCGATGGTGGATTACAGGAAGGATTGGTTATTACAAATAGTCGCCATGCTTACGCATTGCAACAGGCAAATCAGGCGTTAAAAGATGGAATTATCGCTTTAGAAAGTGGAATTGATTTGGATTGTGCGTCAATTGATTTACATGATGCATGGCGTTATCTTGGAGAAATTACCGGACAAACATTAAACGAGCAGATTATTGACAGAATTTTTGAAAAATTCTGCTTGGGAAAATAGAGACAAGTGAGGATTTTTTATGAATTACTATAATGGAGGAACTTATGATTTAATTGTGGTAGGTGCTGGCCATGCGGGAATTGAAGCAGCTCTGGCCGGTGCGCGCATGGGTAAAAAGACATTATTAATGACTTTAAATCCTGACAGTATTGGTTTGATGCCATGTAATCCTTCTATTGGTGGAACAGCAAAAGGCCATTTAGTAAGAGAAATTGATGCGTTGGGTGGACAAATGGGATTATCTATCGATGCAACATTTATACAAATAAAGATGCTGAACACAGGTAAAGGACCGGCGGTACACTCTTTACGCGCACAGGCGGATAAGAAACAATATCAATCATTTATGAAACGTGTTTTGGAAAATACGGATTTATTAGAAATACGCATGGGCGAAGTTACTGACCTCTGGGTGGAAAATGGCCGTATTAAGGGAGTATTTACTGCATGCGGAGCAAAATTAAATTGCGGAGCTGTTATATTGGCAACAGGAGTTTACCTGAAAAGCCGTGTTATTATCGGAGAATTTTCTCAGGAAAGCGGGCCATCGGGATTATCGGGAGCGAATTATCTAAGCAATGCATTGCGTAGAATGGATATTACATTGCAGCGGTTTAAAACAGGGACTCCGGCTCGCGTAGATGCACGAAGTTTGGATTTTTCAAAAATGATACCTCAATATGGGGATGAAAAAATTATTCCTTTTTCTTTTTTGAGTGGAAAGATAGAACGTGATCAACTTCCTTGTTATCTGACCTATACAAATGAAAGGACTCATCAGATCATTCGGCAAAATATACATCGTAGCCCTTTATTTAGTGGGCAAATTAAAGGCACAGGTCCACGTTACTGCCCTTCAATTGAAGATAAAGTAGTAAAATTTCCAGATCGTGAACGTCATCAAATTTTTATTGAGCCAGAGGGAAGGTTAACCAATGAAATGTACATTCAAGGAATGTCTTCAAGTTTACCAGAAGAAGTTCAAATTTCTTTTTATCGAACAATTCCGGGAATGGAACATGTGCGATTTACACGTACTGCATATGCTATTGAATACGATTGTATAGATCCTCAACAGTTAAAATTAAACTTGGAATGCAGAGATATTGCCGGTTTATTTATGGCCGGTCAAATTAATGGCTCTTCTGGGTATGAAGAAGCCGGAGCGCAAGGAATTTTAGCAGGAATTAATGCGGTGCGTTATCTACAGCAGAGGGAGCCCATTATATTAGGAAGGGATCAGGCATATGCCGGCGTACTTGTAGATGATTTGGTCACCAAAGGCACGCGTGAGCCATATCGCATGATGACATCTCGTGCAGAATACCGATTATTGTTGAGACAGGATAATGCAGATATTCGTCTTTGCGAGCTGGGGAGGGAAATTGGTCTGGTTGATCAAAAACGTTATGACCGTTTTATGTATAAAAAAGAAATGGTAGAAAGCCTAAAATCAAAGCTGGAAAATACTCCTGCTAAAGCAGCTATTTGCATAACTTTAACGGGAACGGGGCCTAATGGGCCTCAAACGTTAGCTGATATTCTTCGGAGACCGGGTATCCATGCTAAAGAGGTATTAAACGCGATGGGAGAGCGCGAACTGCCCGATGACGAAATATTGGATAGTGTTGAAACTGAAATAAAATATGAAGGTTATATTGAAAAACAAAAACATCAGGTAGAACAATTTCGAAGTTTAGAAAACCGTAAGTTACCCTTAGATTTTGATTATACAAAAATACAAGGATTGCGTATTGAAGCACAGCAAAAATTACAGTCGGCCAAACCCGAAAATATTGGTCAAGCGGCAAGAATATCTGGTGTTTCTCCGGCGGATATTTCTGTGTTATTGATTTTTTTTGAAAAAGAACGAACTATGCAATCGGAAAAGGAGAAGAAATAAAATAATGCGGGAACTCTATGAAATTTTGCTGCAAGATGGAATTGCACAACCAATGGCTGAAAAAATGGCAAAGTATGGAGAAATGGTTGTAAAAGCAAATGAAAAATTTAATTTAACGCGCATTACTTCTCCGCAGGATATGGCAGAGAGCCATTTTATCGATTCAATTGATGCGGCGAGAAGAGGATATATTCCTAAAGATGCGCACCTTGTTGATATCGGAACCGGTGCAGGTTTTCCTGGAGTACCACTTGCAATTTTTTTACCTAAAGCACATGTGACGATGATTGATTCTTCCGAAAAAAAAATACATTTTATAAGAGAGACGTGCTCTGCTTTAAAAATCTCTGTAACAACAGTTTGTGGCAGAAGTGAAGAGCTTGCGAGGGAAAAGCAATTTTTTCAAACTTTTGACGTTGCGGTAGCAAGAGCAGTAGCACGATTAAATATTTTATTGGAGTTATGCGTACCTTATGTTAGAGTAGGTGGATTATTCTTGGCATATAAAGGAAACAGTGCAACAGAAGAGGCCGAAGAGGCTCGGGGAGCAGCAGAAAAACTTGGTATGGAATTAATATCGATATCTTCAGCAGGTCCTAAAAATACAAATCATGCATTGGTAATTTATCAACGAGTTCAGGATACGCCCTGCATATTTCCCAGGAAATATGCAAAAATAAAAAAATCACCTTTATCGTAATAAAAAAGGCCGGAAAAATCTTTTCTGGCCTTTTTGATCTAATTAATTATTTTTAAGTAATTCATTAATTTTTTGAACGTCGGGTTCCATAATATTTGTATTTTCCAGTTGTTTTTTTTCTTTTAGCAGATAATAACAACCAAGTAACCATTCAATAACATGTATTCTTGTTGGAGAATCAAGATGAAGAAATAACTTAATCATTTCCATTAGTATATTCATTGGGACACCATGTTTGGCTGAAAGTATCCATTCAATATTTTGCAGCACAACTGTATCTTGATGTAAAATCTCTTCAGAAATGCTTTCCAAAAGCGAATCTCGCGTTTTCTCTGGAATATAATTATCTCCATAAAGCCGAATAAAAAGACGGACAAAATCGACTTTATAAAATTTACATAATAGAATAAAACGCTCTATATTTGGTTTTGAGCGGCCATTTTCATAGTTGCCTATTGTACTACGTCGTACGCCTAAATACTTTGCGGCATCCTCTTGTAAAAAACCGGCATGTAGCCGTGCCTCCTTCAATACGGAGGCTAATGTTTCTTTCATTATTTTTCCTTTCAATTCATTAAAATATTAAAGGTATTATATCATAAACCTGGTTAAAAATTTCAAAAAATGATAAATTTTTAAACATTTTTTGAAAAAAAGACAAATTTTATTATATTTAGTAGATTGACAATAAAAATGTTTTACCGCAAAATATAAAAAGAAGAAAAAAAGTACAATTTGTGCTTTAATTTACACTTCTGTCAATATAACGGATGAAAAACGGAATTAATCATATATTAAAATTACAAACGGGGAGGGAAATGGATAAAAATTAGGTATGTAGGAACTGATCGAATTGTTTAAAATATGGCAACAGGTTTTGTGGTTGAATAAAAATAAACAGGGTTTAAAACGTTGAATATTCCTGTTTTTGTTACGAGTTTTGTCAAATTTGTTCTATATTTAGCGTCTGTGCAGGAAATATTTCCTTGACAGAGAAAAAGAATAATATCAGCATCTGGCAACAAAAGAAAAGGAGCATTTTATGTTAAAATTTTCAGGACAATCATCAAAACGGTCAAAAGAGGACAAAAAACCGGATTTTGAATTTATTCCTATTTCTGCAATATATCCAAACCCATATCAACCCCGAAAATACTTTTCTGAAAAAAGTATTCAGGAATTGTCTAATTCAATAAAACAGATTGGTTTATTGCAACCGGTTAATGTTCGGCGGTGTGGCGATGGGAAATATGAATTGATTGCAGGAGAAAGAAGACTTCGTGCTTGTAAAATGGCAGGTCTTAGTTATATTAAAGCGTTAATTAGTACTTCGCTAGAAGATAAAGAGATTGCGTCAATTGCAATGATTGAAAACCTGCAAAGAGAGAATTTGCATTTCTTTGAAGAAGCGGAAGGATATCAGAGTTTATTGCGTGAACACGGTTTTACACAGGAAGAGTTAGCAAAGAAGCTCAGTAAGAATCAATCCACAATTGCCAACAAATTGCGGATCTTAAAATTAAGTAGAACGGTGAAGGAAAAGATATTGGCACAGGAGTTGTCGGAACGACATGCAAGAGCATTGCTTCGGCTGCATAATGAAGAAGCACAAATAAATTTAATTGACCGGATTGCAGAGGAGGGATTATCTGTGAAAGCGACAGAAGAATTAGTAGAGAGGCAATTAAAGAAAATATATGGAGAGGATTCCAAACCCCAGCAGTCAAATTTTAAAATGAAATGTAACTATAATATCTATATTAATACATTAAGAAAATGTCTTTCTAAAATTGAGATGTTAGGAGTGAATACGAATTTGCAATATATTGATAAAGGCGACCTCTTAGAAGTCTTAATCAAAATAGAAAAATGATGATTACATTGTTTCACGTGAAACAGAGCGCTCAATAGAGCGCTCTTATTTTATTCTAATGGTTGAAAAGAAAAGAATAAGTTGTTAAAATAAAATATCGGAGGTAAATCGATGGGCAGAGTCATTGTTATTGCAAATCAAAAAGGTGGTGTTGGCAAAACAACTACGGCTGTAAATCTAGCAGCATGTATGGCACAACTGGAAAAAAGGACATTGTTAATTGATTCTGACCCGCAGAGCAACGCGACGAGCGGCGTAGGGATTGATAAACGAAATCTTAAACAGTCAATTTATGATGTTTTAATTAATCATGTTTCGCCTAAGAAAGTTATTATGTCTACTGAATTGAAACAATTAGATATATTGCCGTCGAATATTGATTTGGCGGGAGCGGAGATTGAATTGGTTTCAATGATTGCCAGAGAGACAATATTGGCAAGAGCAATTCAGCCAATAAAACAACAATATGATTATATCTTTATTGATGCACCTCCGTCATTAGGACTAATTACATTAAATGCATTTGCGGCAGCTGATCAGGTGTTAATTCCGATTCAATGTGAATTTTATGCATTAGAGGGGTTATCTCAATTAATTAAAACAATTTCATTGATTAAAAAGCATATTAATCGTTCATTGGAAGTTGAAGGCGTTGTATTGACAATGTATGATGGAAGAACGAATCTTTCTATTCAGGTTGTAGAGGAAGTAAAACGCTTTTTTGCACAAAAAGTACACCGTACAGTGATCCCACGCAATGTACGCTTGGGAGAAGCACCCAGTTACGGCAAGCCAATTACATTATACGACCCTAAATGCACAGGGGCAGAAGCTTACATGGATTTGGCAAGAGAATTATTGGGAATGGAGGAATAACATGGCTAAAAGAGCTTTAGGAAAGGGCTTGGGAGCTTTAATAGATATCCAAGAGGAAACCAAAAGTGAACAAGAGGAAGTGCATAATGCGATTCCTATTTACCTCATTGATATAAACCAAAAGCAACCAAGAAAAAAATTTGATGAAGAAAAGATGCAGGAATTAGCCGACTCCATAAAACAACATGGAATTATACAACCTCTTGTATTAAAACCGGAAAATGGAAGATATTTAATTATTGCAGGGGAACGTCGATATCGAGCTGCGCGAATGGCAGGACTAAAACAAGTACCTGCGGTTCTCAAAGAGGTCAGTGAACAAGAACTACTGCAACTATCTATTATTGAAAATATCCAAAGGGAAGATCTTAATTCGCTGGAAGAAGCAGAAGGTATTGCAGATTTAATGCGTGAATTCTCATTGAGTCAGGAGAAAGTAGCTGAAATATTGGGCCGCTCGAGAAGTGCAGTGGCAAATAGCCTGAGATTGTTAAACCTTCCTGAAAAGGTAAAAAATGATTTGGTTAATGGAAGGCTCTCTGCCGGGCATGCGCGAAGTCTGTTGGCAATTAAGGATAAACAGCTTCAAGAAAAAACAGCGAAATATATCATTGAAAAACAAATGTCCGTGAGGGAAACAGAAAATTATATAAAACAATTGTTATCAAAAAAACCAAAACGTGAAACAAGAGCGATAAGTGCAGAATTTGAGGCTGCTGAGCGTGAAATTGGTGAAGTACTTGAAACAAAAGTTCGCTTTAAGGGGAACGATCGACGTGGAAAAATTATTATTGAATATTTTTCTAAAGAACAATTATATGCGATTTATGAATATTTAAGAAATCAAAAAGAATAAAAAGGTAAGGATAAGTTTATTTTGCAGACAAACAAAACAGCAGGTCATCTTGGCCTGCTGTTTCACGTGAAACGGTATTTTTTATATGTTACCCGGAATAAATGGCAAAAGAATACTTCCAGAGTAAAAAATGGATGAAGCGACAGAAGAATTTAGAATATCTGCAATTTGCGAAGGGACCAGCGCAATGGCAATTGGCACAAGCATAAAAACAATATGCATGGTAAAAAAGCCGCGTAATAATGTAACACCCCCTCCGGAAACGCGATCAAAACGTTTGAGTTGGGGAAAACGAATAGAGGAACTATATGCGTTAGTGAGCAGAGTAAATAAACATTTTAATAGGAAAAAAATCAGCATAAAGGAGATAATGTTAATAATTAAACAAAAAATACTCATATTAAAATATTCACCTACAGTCGTTAATCCCATGTCGGAAAAAACCTGCTTATTTAAATTAGACTCTATGGCTCTGCTGAAAAAAGAAGGTAATTTTGCATTATCCATAATTGCACTAATATCGGTTTTTGAAAGAGAAGAGACCAAGCGGCGCGCAGCTTCATAATCATTTACCTTTTCAGCCCCTTCAATATAAAATTGAAAAGATGTGATAAATTCTGAAGCCATAAAACGTTTTGCTAAAAGTGGATAGCCAATAAAGGAACCTATCCAAGACAGAAAGAATCCACCTAAATTTAACAATGAAGGAAGGAATCCCCGGTACATGCCGGTTAAAAAATATAAGAGTAATAATCCGATAATAATTAAATCAATCATGCTAGATATCGCCTCCATTAACTTAAAGAAAAAAGATAAGTTGTATCCTCTGATCTAAGCAAAGTCAGTTTATCATATATTTTTTCAAAAGAGGAAAGAGTAAAATCGAGTTGAATGGATTTTACAAATTCTCCATTATAATCATATAAATATATAACATTATCTGAAAAAGCGTAAACATATTTTTCAGATAAAGCAACATACTTAATGCCAGAGGGTAATAAAACAAGCGTGTCTAAACTATTAGCAGAAAGTAAACGCAACGTAGAAAAGGTACCGGCAATATCTGATTGGGAGACAAAGGCCAAAACTAAATCATCTTTTACAATTAAAGAATCCGCAAGGTTGCTTCCGTAAATCATTTGTTCATAAAAAATTTCACCAAATGTATCGTAAGCAATCAACGAAGAGGTTGTACTGACGTATACATTAGAGTTAAGGAATTCTACGTCGCTGACTAACTGGCCGTAAATCTCATAAAGACCGGTAATTTTTTGCTGTGTCGGCATTGTTGTTGTGATTCTGGAAATCGGTTCGGCGCCTGAAGTGTCTAACGTCATATACCAAAAGTTATCTGATTCGCCAAAAAAACCAAAATCAAGAAAAGATGTTGTTGTAATTTCAATTCGATCAAGTTCGGTTCCGGCAGCGTCAAAAATACGCAAATATTTCTTGTTATTTTCCGGCATAGAACATAACATTGCTATGGTATTTTTCCCGCAAACAACCTGATTAATTTTAAAATCAGAAGCAGGAATATTAAAAAGCGGTATTTTATTGCAATCAAGCACAGTAGCAGTGTCTTCATTATATAGACATATAATTTGATTACCGACTTGTAAATTCATTTTTCCGGAGGAATATTTTGAAGTCCATATAACATCGCCTGATGAATTAATACAATACAGAGTGGAACCTTCCAAATAATATATCAACGTTCCATCCGCCGTACAGATATCAGTATTTTCGGTAATATCAAGCGCAGTCAAAGTATCCCCTTTACGGAATATATTTGTAAAAAAAATAAGGTAAAGTGCAATTAAAATAATAAGTAATAGAAGGCCAAGAAGCAGCAGCGCCTTTTGGTTAGAAAAAAACATATTTTCAACGCCGCGCATACGCCGTATTTTATTTCGCCGTTTCATAAAAACCTCTGAACAAATTATGTAAAAATAGTTTACTCTATTTTATCATATTGCGAAGGAAATTCCGAGAAGTTTTTAGAAACATTTTAAAGCTACTGACAGAATTTACATCTGTCGATAAGTGGAAGAGTACGGGAAACGAGAAAGAATTATGATATAATAAAAACAAATACAAAAGAGGAGTAATAAATAAATAGATGCAATTTTCTTTTTCAGCGAAACAGGAGAGAGTAATACGATATTTAATACGGCTTTTTGAACGTTGTAATAAACCAGTCTATCTTGTTGGCGGATGCGTGCGTAATTTATTGCTTGGCCTGGCACCGACTGATATTGATATCGCTTCACCCGTTCTTCCGGATGAGTTGGAGAGGCAAGCGAGACAAATGGGACTTTCGAGTGTACGTATTGTCAATTCCAAATTAGGAACGGTACTGTTGAAAATAGAAGATGAGAAAATAGAACATACAACATTTCGTAAGGAAAGTTATGCTCCTGGGGGAGCACATATGCCTGAACATGTGTGGATAGGAGCAACAATTCAAGAAGATGCTCGGCGTAGGGACTTTTCAGTTAATGCATTATATCTTAATTTGCAAAACAGAGAGATTTTGGATCCTACAGGGCGGGGCTTAGAGGATATTCAAAAAAAACGTCTGCGTTCTGCAACGACCTGCCCCGAAGAAATGATTTGTAATGATGCACTAAGGCTGTTAAGATTAATCCGTTTTGCATGTCAACTGGATTTTACTGTAGAAAAAAACTTATTTCAAGCAGCAAAAAAATATGCACGACAGATTTCTGCAATTTCTAAAGAACGAATTGGAATGGAAATGAATAAAATTATGCTTGCGGATAATGCGTATAATATAAAAACATTAATTCCACCGGCGCAGAGAGCAGTTATTTTAATGGAATCGCTTAATTTATTAACACAATTAGTGCCTGAATTTATAGGATATCGGGATATTGGCCAGTGCAAATATCATAAATATAATGTTTTTTTGCATACTGCAAATACGGTTGGCTATACACCGCCGGATTTAGTTTTGCGCTATGCAGCGTTATTTCATGATGTGGGGAAGCCTATTGTATGGAAGCAAAGTGGTAGAATGATAGGCCACGACAAACTAGGCGCAGAAATTGTTTCAATGAGATTGCCAAGGATGGGAATAGATAAACAAACTACGGAATTGGTCGCACGTTTAGTGAGGGAACATATGTATGATTTAACCGGACAAGCAAGAGAAGCCAAGATACGTGCAAAAATTCAAAGCATGGGGTATGATAATTTTGAAAGATTAATTTTACTAAGAGAGGCAGACTTTTTAGGAAGCGGTTATGAAAAGAAACCGATAAAAACCGCAGAGAAATTTAAAACAATTATGTTAAAGATGAAAAAAGAAGGTACACCGATGTGTATTCAGGAATTACAGATTACGGGAAAAGAAATCATGCAACGTTATGGGATAGAAGGCAAAAAAGTAGGAGAGGTATTAAATGCTTTGTTTCATGAATGCCTTCTGCGTCCGACTCAAAATACAAGGGAAAAATTGTTGCATATAGCGGCCCGTTATATCTAAACTTGAATTATTACAAAACGGATAGTATCATAAAAGAAAAGATTTAAAGGCAGCGTTTTTTATGGAAAAAGAGCGGAAAGAACAAAAAAAGAATAATGGGAAATATGTTCATATCAGTTTTTCTACCATGCTCGAATCGGAAAATGGAAGAAAAAAAACTGTACGCATAAAATCACGTATATTTTATCGGGAAAAGGGTGAGGGGCCGAATTTGCTCCTTCTTCATGATGCAGGACAATCGGGAGCAATATACCGAAAGCTGCTTAATGAGCTAAGCAAGAATTATCATGTTATTGTTCCTGATTTACCCGGCCATGGTAATTCAGATTGCCCTGATATGGATTATACTATACAGGATTTTTCTTTAGCTATTGAAGCGATCTTAAAAGCATTAAAGATTTTTGAGGTCTCTATTCTTGCTTATGGACAAAGTGCAGCTTATTGTATTGATTATTGTCTATATAATCGTTCAAATGTTGATAAATTAATTTTTTTAAATCCTGGAGCGCTTTATTGTTTGGATTTTGCTCATGCATCAAAATTATCAACTTTTTTTGGAAGATGGATAATAAGTAGATATAAAAATCCTGCATATATGCGAAAACAAATGGAAAAGGCGTTTTTTGATAAAACCGTATTGAAAGAACAAGACGTAAAGGCATTTTGCAGGCCCTATATAAGAGAGGATGTTCAATTTTGTGTCCGTTTAGCGGTTGCAAATTATGATGATGAAAAAATTTTAGAAAACTTGAAAAAAATAGATATTCCTGTGCTTTATTTAAGAGGGAGCGAAGATACATTTTCTGATCATAAAATGATAGAAGAATATATTCAAAACACAGAACAACCTTATGAAATGGAGATACGCAACTGTGGCGCATGGTTGCAGTTGGAAAAAGCGCAAAGTATATCTCAGGGTATACTTCGTTTTTTAAACGAATAGGGGAATACAAAAATGATATTTAATAAAGAAAGTCTGGATATGTTGTTGATTCCGCGTAAAGCGGCGGAAGAGCTATTATATGAAGATGGAAATCTTTTGCGTATATATCTATATGGGTTGTTGCATCAACAAGGAGATCCCGATCAGATGGCTGAAGAACTGGGTATTAATAAAGCGGCTTTAATGCAGGGAATAGAATTATTGCAAATGAAAGGCTTTTTTCGCACAGATCCTCAATCCGGTGGAAATATTATTTATCAGTTACCTGAAGAAAATCAAAAAAATATTGAGGTGACAGTGTATAAAGATGCAGGATTAAATCATATGCTGCAGGCTCTATTTAGTGACCGGGAGCTGAGCTTTCGCGATTATCAGGTGTTTTATGAATTAAAAGAAATATACGGTTTGCCGGAACAAGTTCTGTTGATGCTTGCTGAATACTGTATCGGCAATAGTAGTGCTGGAAACAAAGTTAGTATGGCCTACATAAAAAAAATAGGGAAAAGCTGGTCGGAAGAAGGAATTGATAGTATTGAAACAGCGCAAAGAAAAATCTCATCAATTAAAAGGAACTCTGCTGAGTTAAGAGAATTATTGGCATCGCTGAATATATTGCGCATTCCTACAGAGCAGGAATATAAATTGTATAACAAATGGGTAAATGAATGGGGGTTTTCCTTTGGCGCAATTAAAGAAGCGATGACAGCAACAACGGGTGCACAGTACCCGACGCTTAAATATCTTGATGGTATTTTAAAGAATCTTTATCAGCAAGGATGTCTTTCGTCAGGACAGGTAAGGGAATATTTTGTTGTTAATGAAAAATTGGATGAACAGATAAAAGAGGTGTTGCGAGCACTTTCTTATGCACGGCTTACGGTTTCACAGGAGCATCGTAATCGATATATGAAATTTCTTAAAATGGGCTTTGGTCAACAAGAAATATTGTTGGCCTGCGCGCAGGCTTCAGCTAAAAATATAGCGGGATTTGATTATGTTGAGCGGTTGCTTTCAGATTGGAAACAACGGCATCTGCTAAGTAAATCGGCGATATTGGACTTTTTGGAAACAGAAAAAAAGCAACAGAGTAAAGTAAGAAAAATGTTGGATATGGCGGGTTATAAAAAACGTGTCACACCGGGAGATAAGGCGTTGTATGATAAATTTTCTCAGGAATATGGATTCCCGGATGAAGTGATCCTTTTTGCGGCATCCTGTGCGATTGGCTCAGCATCTCCTCTGCGTGCAATGGATAGCATGTTGTCCAGATGGAAAAATGCAGGCGTACATACGCTGCAGGACGCAAAGCAGGCAAATGAGAAGTTTCGAAGTCGGGTAAAGAAAGCACCCAACCTCAGCGATGTTGACAGTCGAACTTATTCAAGTGAACAATTGGCTGATTTGGTCCCAGATCCCACATTAAAGTATCAGAAAGAACAATAAGAGAAATATAAGGAGAAAACGATGGCGAAAACAATGGCAGACCTGTTTGCCAGATATGACAGTATAAAAAATGAACAAGAGGCAAAAGCTGTAGAATGGCAGCGAAAAATATATGCGCAACATCCGATTTTGGAAGAGCTGGATACGCAAAAAAAAGAACTGCTTGTTGATCAATTGAAAGAAATTATATATACGCCGGAGAGAAAAAGTAAAATAAAGCAGGAAGTAAGCAAGAAGATACTGATACTAGATAAAAAGATTGCGGAATATAAAAAGAAGAATCATATCCGGGAATATATTTCGGAAGAAATATGCCCGTTATGTCATGGAACGGGTTATTTTCAGGGAAAATTATGTCGATGTATTCGGCAGATGGCTTATGTGGAAGTGTTGGGTGCACAAGAATTATCTGCAACGGAGGGCGACTTTTCCAAGTTTAGTGAAAATATTTTTGGTGATAAGGAAAAGCAGAGAAATCAGGCATACGGAATTAAATTGTTTTTGCAAGATTATGCCCATTGTTTTCCGGATAATGACAAAAATCAGTTGTTATTGCGCGGCAGATCTGGGCTTGGAAAAAGTTTTTTACTACAGGCTTTGCTTAAAGAATTAGAAAAAAAAGAGCAAGACATTTGCTATATTACTGCGGGAAATATGTTTGATTATTTTTATCAGCATCGTTTGGGTGAAGGGTACTCAATAGAGTTGTTTTATCAAGCGCGTATATTGGCTGTTGATGATTTGGGAGCCGAACCAATGACACAGAATGTAACAAGAGAGTACCTTTTTGATCTGTTGTGTGAACGCAAACAAAAAGGTTTATATACTTTTTTTGTAACCAATCATTCATTAGAAAGCTTAAGCGAACGTTATACAGAAAGAGTATTTTCAAGGCTAGTCAGTGCGCGCGATAGTCATGTGCTGCGGTTTGACGGGGATGATTTACGTATAGAGGGAAAAGTGCAATAAACGAGAAAGAGGAAATTGAATTGCAAAGAGACGTGCGCTCTGCTATAATTAAAGAGAAAATGTTGTATTGAAAGGATGATCCCTATGGCGATTGAATATTTTCATATTAGCGAAGGCGACCATGATATGCTGGATCAGATCATGGAGTTGGAGCAGGAGGTATATTCTGCAAGAGGTGCGGGATTAAACTATTTCGAAGCACATGCTTTTGTTCGTTATGGCCGGGTATATGCAGCTGTAGAATATGATGAAGTACTGGGATGTGCTTATTTTTTGAGAGATTTTAATAATCCGAGCAAATGTTTTCTTTATGAGGTAATTATTAAGCCTTCAGAATCTGGAAAACATATTGGCGAATCACTACTGTTAAGTGCATTTGCAGATTTAAAGGAAAGTAATTTAAGAATGGCTGAAGTATGTGTGCATCCGTCGAATTATAAAGCGTTGAAGATTTATCGTGAAGCACTTGGGTTTAATGTAATTAATGCACAGGATGAAGCTTCTTATGATGACGTTGATTTTTTAATATTACGTAAAACGCTTTAACGTTTACTTAAAACAAGCTGCTGTTTTTCCTAATTTAATTGGAAAGGACAGCAGTTTTTTATTGGAGCTGCATAAAAAAAAGATATTAAAAAAGCAGCCATTTAAAATGACTGCTTTAAATAATTATGAAAATAAAGGTTTTGATGTTCCCCAACGAGAAGAGGTCTCTAAAACAGGTTTTCCTTTTTTTAAAGAGGAAGGAATATTTAAAATACGCTGATTTCTTGAACCACGAAAGGTTATGGATAAGCTCCGTTCTTTTAGTAAAAATGGTCCGTCAATTAACGTATCCGCCAGAGATATAAGGGAAAGTGCATCACCACCGGAAGATAAAATTTCTTCAAAAGTGTAACCAGTATAAATAGCTAACTCGTAACTTTCCTGCTTAAGTTGACGTGCTAAAGGCAATAACGGTTTTGCCTGTAAAAGAGGTTCTCCTCCGGAAAACGTTACGCCACGAACTAAAGGATTGGCAGAGATCCGTGCAAATAAAGCGTGGGCGGAAATTGTTGTGCCTCCCCATAATGGTAAGGATTGGGGGTTGTGACACCCAGGGCAATAGCGCAGGCAACCTTGAAGAAAAATTACTGCGCGGATGCCGGGACCGTCAGTAATTGATTCACCAATAAAACCAGCAATGCGAATATTACTTTCTTCAGACACTGTGTTTCACCCGATCTCTCTCCTCAGCGCGCTTTGCATCATTAAAACGATCCAAGGTGCCTACAAGATAGCCTGTTATTCGACGGATGCGTTCAATAGGAATGCTGCCGTCGTCTTTTCTACCGCATCCCGGGCATTCATCATTGATAATGCCGGTGTAGCCGCAGACAGGATCGCGATCAACAGGATGATTAATTGAACCATATCCAACGCCGGCTTCTTTCATTGCACGGATAACTGATTCAAAAGCATCAACATTATTCGCAGTATCACCGTCTAGTTCAACATATGTGATGTGCCCGGCATTGGTTAACGCGTGGTAAGGTGCCTCTAATGCAATTTTATCAAATGCAGAAATGTGATAATATACTGGGATATGGAAACTGTTTGTATAATATTCTCGGTCGGTAACACCTGGAATAATACCGTATTTTTTTTGGTCAATGCGTACAAAACGTCCGGACAATCCTTCTGCGGGAGTAGCCAGTAATGTAAAGTTAAGCTGCATTTTTTCGCTCAAGGAATCAAGGTAGTGACGCATAAAACTTACAATTTCCAATCCTAAATTTTGCGCTTCATCCGATTCGCCATGATGTTTACCAATAAGAGCAACAAGCGTTTCTGCAAGTCCGATAAAGCCGATGGAAAGTGTACCGTGACGTAAAACATTTTCTAAGGTATCTTCTGCTTTTAAGTTATCAGAATCCAACCAGACCCCTTGCCCCATAAGGAAAGGGTAATTTTTCTTTTTCTTTGCACATTGAATGGCAAAACGATCTAAAAGTTGTTGGCTGACAAATTCAAGCTTGCGTTCAAGTTCTTCAAAAAACCAATCGATATTACCATTACTACGGATGGCAATGCGGGGGAGATTAATGGATGTAAAACTTAAATTACCCCTACCAAAACTAATTTCTTTTTCCTTATCGTAAACATTACCCATTACTCTTGTGCGGCAACCCATATAGGAAATTTCCGTTTCGGGATGACCTTCTTTATAATACTGTAGATTAAAAGGTGCATCAATAAAAGAGAAGTTAGGAAATAGACGTTTTGCGGAAACCTCACAAGCTAACCGGAAAAGATCGTAATTTGGATCTCCGGGATTATAATTTACCCCTTCTTTCACGCGAAAAATATGAATTGGGAAAATTGCGGTTTCTCCATGCCCCAAACCGTCATAACATGCTTTTAAAACGCTTCGAATAATCAAACGACCCTCTGGCGAAGTATCCATTCCATAGTTTATAGAAGAAAAAGGTGTCTGTGCTCCTGCGCGACTATGCATTGTATTCAAATTATGCACCAGTGCCTCCATTGCCTGATCAGAAGCACGTTTAGTTTCTGCCTCGGCGTGTGGAATTGCAAAATTACGCAACAAAATCAGAGTATCGTGAGGAATTTTCTCTTTTAACTTTTCTTCTTCTAATTCAAAGTATTCGATATTTCCGGCGAGGCAAGGAAATACCCCTGGATGCTCAGCTTCAATTTCAGCAATAATCTGCCGCATTTCCGCTTCATTTATTGATGCTTCAGGAAGAAGAAATTCGCTGGCTTTGGCAAAATTGGATGCATATAAACGTTTATATGTTTTTTGAATACCAATAGCAAGAGCGTAATCAAAGTTAGGAATACTTTGTCCTCCGTGCTGATCGTTTTGATTGGATTGTATAGCAATGCATGCCAAGGCAGAATAACTGGAAATGTCGTTAGGTTCACGCAAAAATCCATGCCCAGTAGAGAAACCGCCCTTAAAAAGCTTTACAAGGTCGATCTGACAACAGGTTGTGGTAAGAGTATAGAAATCAAGGTCGTGAATATGAATATCCCCTTCAATATGTGCACGACTCTGCTCAGGAGAAAGAATACTTTTGAGATAGTAATCTTTTGCGCCTTCAGAACCATATTTAAGCATGGAGCCCATGGCGGTATTACCATCGATGTTGGCATTATCGCGCTTCATATCGCTATCTGCTGCGTCAGCAAAAGTAATTTCATCATATGCACGCATCAAGTTTGTATTGCGTTCCCGGGCACGGGTGCGTTCTGCTCTGTAAAGAATATATTTTTTGGCAATAAGAGGATAGCCATTTTCCATAAGGATTGTTTCTACAATATCTTGAATATCTTCAACGCCTGGTTCATCTTTGGAAAAATGATCAAGTAAGCGCTGCTCAACCTTTTGTGCTAAGGTCTTTGCTGCAACAGCACATTCTTGGCGCCCACCGGCTTCCATTGCTTTTTGTATGGCAACTTCAATTTTATGGATATCATAAGGAACTTTTCTGCCATCACGTTTAATAATAAGAGAAAACATTGCCTCACCTTTCTTTCCGATATCAAAAATAGCAATTGGAAATCTGTTTTAGATATAGTATACTATATAAAGATATCAAAAATAAAATTTTTTAAATGAGATATTTATATAGTATATCACTAAATGTAGTATGTCAATACAGTTTAATATACTATATTTGGTTTATTTGAGGTGATTTAGCGGAGGACCGCTGAATTGTAGAATTTCATTGGAAAGCATTTGTGCTTCATCAAGGTGATGCGATGTATATATGCATAGTTTACCTGCTGTATGCTGGTGAATAAAGCAGATCATTTGTTTGCGAAGCGTGTTGTCTAATCCCGTAAGAGGTTCATCAAATAGATAAACTTCGCCGTTTGCAGCTAATGCACGGGCAATGGAAAGACGTCGGCACATGCCGCCGGATAATTCTGAAGGATATGCTTTTGAAAATGCAGTTAAACCTATTGCATTTAGCCAATATGTCGTGTCGTAACGATGGCAGACCAAATCGATATTTTGTTGCGCAGTATACCATGGCAGCAGGCGATTTTCCTGGAAAACGTATGAAAAATTCTGGTCAATACCGGAAATATTTCCACTATCGGGCTGGATAAGCCCGCAAGCCAAACGCAGTAATGTGCTTTTGCCGCAACCGGAGGGCCCCATTAAGCAATAGTGTTTTCCCGTCTGAAAAGAATAGGAAAAGTTGTCCATTACGCAAAGTGAATCAAAATATTTTGAAACTTTGGAGAAACATATATCCATAATGATGGTTAACCCTCCTTTTTTAAAGCGGCAAGAGCATAGCGAATAAATTTTTCCAATATCATACTTAAAAAAATAACCATGGCTGTCCATGCGAAAAGGTCTGCCGTTTCAAGGTAAATTTTGGCGTCGTACAGAGCTTTTCCCATAGAAAATTTAGGATGACATAATACTTCTGCGGCGACACCGGATTTCCAGGCCAATCCCAGAGAAGCAATTGCAGCAGAAGAAAAAAAAGGTCGAAGAGAAGGAAGATAAATTGCTGTTACACGTTGTTTGAAAGGTAGACGGTATATAAAAGCAAATTCGATTAATTGGCTATCTACCGATTCAATTCCTTCATAAATATTTTGCCAAAAAATTCCGATTACCATGAGTAAGCTAATAAAAACGGGAACAAAGTCTGTAGCAATCCATAATAAAATAAGGATAATAAAGGAACTGACTGGAGTAGAGCGGATAATGAGGAGTAAAGGATGCAGTAAATGGCGAATAAAAGGGAAACGCCAGGTAATTGCGCCCAAAAAACAACCCAATACCATGCCGAGAACATAGCCGGTAATAACACGTAGTAAGGTGGCAGCAATGGAAAGCCAAAAAGAAACACGTTTTGCTAAAATATAAAGATGCTGCAAAACGGTGTATGGGGAGGGAATAAGTAATTCCTGATCCATAAGCATACTGAAAAGTTGCCAAAGGCCTACCCAAAAAATGAGGATAAATATGGTTTGATATAGTTTACGCATAATTTTCTCCTAATGGTAAAAAAACGGCGCATTTGCGCCGTTTTTCCTGCATTTGTTAAGAAATGTAATAAAAATCTTCATCAGGTAAAGCTCCGCCGACAGAGGAAGGATTCGCTTCAAAAAGAATTTCCAAAAAGGGATTTAATGAATCCCGCATAGTTGTCCCACTAATAAAGGCAATCCCGCAGGAAGGAAGGGCAGTAGCGGCAAGGGCTTCATCGGTCATAATTCCGTATTCTACGACCAATTTGGCAGTATCTTCTACATTGGTTGAAACATAGGCAACAGAAGTTAAATATTCTTTTAAAAAGGCATCAATTGCTTCAGGGTGTTCTTCAATAAACTCGCGGCGAGCAACAACGCATCCCATGACAATGCTGCTGGTATTTCCGGTAATGCTACAAGCCTGTTCCCAAGCATCTGCGATATTAATTGCAATAGATAAATTTTCCAATTTACTTTGAGCAGCACTAACGAAAGGTTGCGGCAACATGGCAATCGTTTCTTCGCCGGCGGCCAATTTAGAAACGACTTCACTGTGCTCTGTATAGAAATTTATCTTTACTTTTCCTTCCAAATCATTGGCAGCTAGAATGTAGTTGAGAACGTATTCGGGTGTGGATCCCTGGCCTGAGACGGCAATGGATTTTCCTTCAAGATCGCTAAGAGAAGAAATTTCTTCGCCTGTCTGAACAATATATAAGTTATTTAACGTATTAATGGCGAGAACCTGTATTGCTCCTTTTGTCTTGGCGTATAATGTTGCTGCAAGATTTGCGGGAATGGCAGCGATATCTGTTTCACCCGAAGAAATTTTTCCTACAACATCATTTGGATTAGATGTTAATGTAAAAGAATAATTATTTGAGGCGTTACCAGTTTCATTATCTTTCATCAGTTTGACCATTCCCATACCTGTAGGTCCGGAAATGGCAATAATATTGACATCCGTTTTTTCAGCAGGTGTAATAATGCTGGATTGGGGATTAGAAACGATTTCTGCAGGTTCGGGTTCCTTTGCACAGCCAAAAAAGAACAGGCTAAGAAACGCAAGAACCAATGCCATTGCAATTTTATTTGCGTGTCTCATGAAAATAATACTCTCCTCTTTCATAGATAATAATATTTTTATGCATACTATTCTGTAGGCATAGAAGATAAAATTAATTGCTTGCCACGACGGATAATAGCCCCGTACTCCTCTAATTGTCCAATGGCACGATATAAAGAAGCACGGCTGATATTAAGTAAAGATGCAAATCCCGTCATGCTTGGAATATCGTAACATCCGGATTCATCGGCATGCTCCTGTAGATAGGCAAAAAGACGGTCGGCTGCATTTGTATTGGCAAGGTGTTCTAGCTTTCCTGTTAAAAAGGCTACACGTGTACTTAAATAATAAATAAAATTTGTGCGAAAACACGGGTAGGTATCAAGTAAAAAATCAACTTCCCGGCGGGAAAAACATAATAGCCGCAATGGTGTTAGTGCATAAATTTCACTAAGACGTATATTTTTTAGATATATTGAAGCCAAGCCAAATGCGCGAGGTGGAAATATATAATCCAACACGGAATTATGCTTCCCAAGCTGACGGATACACGCACGGCCATAAAGCAAAATACCAAGTATATTGCCGGTATCCAGGCGCATGTTTTTTTCATATACGGAAATTGTGCCGTAAGATTTTAAAAGTTGTAAAATATCCTGTTCAGAAAAACTGGTAAACAATGGATTTTGTTTTAAAATATTCAGTTCTCCTTCGCTAAGTTGCACAAGTCCCATAAAGAAATCCTTTCAAAAATGTCTCATTTGATACATTTTATTGTATTGTATCGAATGAATAAAAAAAAGTCAAGAAAAAGGAAGTGGGCAATAGTGGTTGCGGCGGTAAGGTAAAGAAGGTATACTGAAGTTGAAAATATTGTAAAATTTTATGGATATAACGAGGTATACAGGTGAAGACAAGCAGGATATTTCGAATTTTCATGATGGCATTGGATTTTTTCATGATGGCATTATTGCGTCCGTTTCGTCAATTTACAAAATTACGGCGCTTTCGTCCAAACGGCAAAGCGCAAAATGATCTTTTTCCCCACGCTGTAGAGCAGACAGAACCTCAAAAGCATGGAATTTGTGCTCAGTTAGAAATTGACGGGCGTCAGGTGGAAAACTATCAAAGGAAGCAACCGATTTGTGTAGAAGATGAAACAATTTATGCAAAGTATGATGGAATTGTTACTTTTCGCGGAGATCACAGGAGAAGCGGTGCATCAATAGGTAGAGCCGAACTTACGCAGAAAAAATTAAAAATAAAGTGGAGCGTCAACACGGGAAAGCTGGCCAAAGGTTATGGTAAGGGATTTTGGACAGGAAGTGGATGGACAGGCCAACCGTTAATTGTTCATTGGACGGAAGAACAAAAGATGCGGATGAATTTATATGAGGAGAAAAAAGAAAAAAAGGATTTATGGGAAGTTATTTATGCAACAATGGATGGGAATGTCTATTTTTTAGATTTAGATGACGGAAGCGCAACAAGAGATGTGCTAAAAGTAGGACTCCCGTTTAAAGGCGCCGGTGCATTGCATCCTTCGCTGCCAATTCTGCATTTAGGGCCTGGAGATTCGGGTGCAGGAGAAGGAGAATATGCAAGAGCATATTTATATCGTTTGGAAGATTGTGAAAAGCTTTTGGAATACGGAGGTCAAGATCCGTTTTCTATTCGCCAATTTTGCGGATTTGACAGTTCCCCTTTATTTTTTAATGACTATATATTTGAACCTTCAGAAAACGGAATTATTTATTCATTTAAACTGAACACATATATTGGGGAATCAGGAAAATTGGAAATTGCACCGGATGAATTTGTAAAACTTCGTTATACAACAGCGCGCTCAAGCGAACAAAGTTACTGGCTTGGAATGGAAGACAGTCCGGTGATGTGGAAAAATTATTTATATATTGCAGATAATGGTGGGACAATGCTTTGTGTGGATGTGAACACTATGAATATTGTTTGGACACAGGATGTTGCGGATGATACCAATGGTTCTGCAGTGCTTTCCATAGAAAATGAGCATCCTTATCTCTATATTGGAACATCGTTGCATTGGACGCCCAGTAAACGATTGAGACTCGGAGATTGCCCAATTTTTAAACTGGATGCCATCACGGGAGAGTATGTTTGGATTCGTTCTTATTTTTGCAGCACAATTGCCGGGATATCGGGAGGCATACAGGCGACAGCGGTATTGGGAAAAGAAGAAATAGAAGATATTGTTGTTTTCCCAGTAGCAAGAACGCCAAGTGTAAGAAATGGACTCCTTGTTGCTTTGGATAAAAAAACCGGCAGAGAAGTTTGGCGTTATCGGATGAAAGCATACACATGGAGTTCCCCCGTTGCAGTCTACGATGAAAGTGGAAAGGCCTATATATTGCAAGGAGATTCGGTAGGTACACTGCACTTACTTGACGGCCGGACAGGTAAATTACTGCATAAAATAGAGTTGGGTGCGAATATCGAAGCCAGCCCAGCGGTTGTTGATCATACTTTGGTTGTGGGGACACGTGGCATGAAAATATTTGGAATTCAACTAGAATAATAAATTATGCGTTTCTTTATGGAAACGCATAATTTAGTTTAATCTGATAGAATATGCATTGAAACATAAAATTTTTTTGATCATGTCAGAGCTTAATGGACAAGAAAAATAAGAGAATACTTTATTTATAATTATTAATAATTTGTTTAATATCATAGGTATTGTAAACAGATTGAACAGAGCGTAAAATAAAGGCAATTATGATAGAAAAAATTGTAGAATCAACGATAATAAGACATTCATTAGTAAATCCCGGTCAACGCGTAGCGGTAGCAGTGAGTGGCGGCGTCGATTCGATGGTATTGTTACATTTATTTTGGCGCCTCCAAAATCAGTTTGATTTTAAACTTTATGCGTTGCATTATGAACATGGTATTCGCAAGGAACAATCAATTGAAGACATGGAGTTTGTTAGAATAATTTGCAACACCCTTGATATTCCGTTAGTTATTGAGCAAGGCGATATTGTAAAAATGGCTAAGGAAAAAAAAATGAATCTAGAAGAAGTGGCGCGTAACTCACGATATGATTTTTTTTCGCGTTGTCGCCGTGAGTATGCAATTGATCGGGTTGCCGTTGCCCATCATAAAGATGATCTTGTGGAAACATTTATGTTGCATTTGATACGTGGAAGCGGCCCCAAAGGGTTATGTGCGATGCCATATATGCGTAAAGATGGCGTTATTCGTCCGCTGCTTGATGTTTCCAGGCAGGAAATTGAACAATATGCTCATCAATACAAACTCAGGTTTAGGCAGGATATAACCAACAACGATATGCATTACAGTCGTAATTTTTTGCGCTTGCGATTGATGCCAGAGATGCGTACGTTAAATCCCAAGTTAAACGATGCAATTGCACGCGTATCTCACATGATTAGTGAAGAGCAGAATTTACTGGAAGACTATACCATGCAGGAATATATTCAAATTGCCCATGAAGATGGACAGCATATTGAAATGGACTGCAAAAAGTTGTGTCAATGCTCTCAAGCGATGAGGAGACGTCTTTTGCGATTGGCTGTTTTTCGGTGCGCAAAAACGTTAAAAAATGTGGATAGCGTAGTTATAGAGCGGTTGGAAAGAATGGTGCAGCGTGGAATTACGGGAAAAAGATTTTGCTTATCGGATGTTTTTTTTGCGCAAATAAGCTATGATTTATTGATTCTTGATGCAAAAATGTATACAATAAATAAGATTGGCGAAGTGCGGTTACAAAAATGGAAAACATGCTTACCGGATGGCAGTATGTTGATACTTAAAAAATCGCAAATGCCGAAACATTTCCCTAATGCGGAAAGTTTGTGTCAGTATATTGATGCAGATAGACTCTCTAGTCGATGCGTGGTACGCACACGGCAACCGGGTGATATTTTTTCTCCTTTGGGGATGCAGGGGCATCAAAATTTAAAAAAATGGTTTATTGATCATAAAATTTCCAGGGAGATGCGTGAAGCGCAATTACTGCTTTGTGATGGAAATGAGGTACTTTGGATTATTGGCCGACAGTTAAGTGAAACCTTGCGTATACAGGCGAATAGTTCCAACATTTGCGAGATAAAATATATCATGCCCTGAAGGCGGAGATGATTTATGCAAACGAAGAGTATATTGGAACGAGATATTGAAGAAATACTTCTAAATGAAAAATGTATTTCAAAAAGAATTAAAGAAATAGCCGTACAAATTGCAAAAGATTATGAAAATAAAGATTTTATTATGGTGGGAGTTCTTAATGGTGCGGCAATTTTTTATATTAATTTGATTATGGAATTGGATATTCCGTTGGAAATGAATTTTATCCGTGTTTCAAGTTATGGGAAAGGCGTGAGAAGTTCAGGTAACATACGCATGGTTTATGATTTGGAGGCGGATATTACAAATAAGGATGTTCTCATTGTAGAAGATATTATTGATTCAGGCAATACATTATACGCGTTAAAAGAATTGTTCTGTCAACGGGGAGCCAAAACCGTGCGTTGCTGTTGCCTGTTAGATAAAAAAGAGCGTAGAGAAGTAATGGTGGAAGCAGATTATGTCGGTTTCAATGTACCGGATAAATTTTTAGTTGGTTATGGTTTGGATTATGCAGGCAAATACCGGAATTTAAAGTTCGTGGGAACATTAAAGCCTGAAATATATAATAAATAAAGATAATGAGGAGGAGCATGAAGTTTGAAAAAATTTGTTCGAGGCCCGTTGATCTATCTGTTGCTAATTTTGGCGATTTTTCTTGTGGCACAATCGGTTGTCAATACAGATAATCAAAGAGAAGCCGTTTTGGGATATACGGAATTTTTGAAAAAAGTAGAATCGGGCGAAATTACAGATATTACAATTATAGGTTATGAGGCAGTTGCGTTAAAAAAGGATACAGTTATTGAGAAAGATATGTTTCCTAAAAAGTATGACTATTATGTCTATCTGCCTTCCTATTATCAGATTGATGTTGATTTAAAAGCAGCACTCGGTGTAGAGAGCTTGGCGGAGAGCAATATAAATATTGTATATCAAAAAGTGCAGGATAGCTCGATTTGGCTGGATGTAATTTTACCGTATTTGGTTCCGATTCTGTTGATGGCGGCGTTGTGGTATATGATGTATCGGCAGACACAGGGCGGAAAGGGAATGAGTTACGGGAAAAGCCGTGCCAAGATGACAATGGGAGAAAATGTTGATAAAACATTTGCGGATGTTGCAGGTGCGGACGAAGAAAAAGCAGAGCTCGAGGAAATTGTACAGTTTTTAAAAAATCCCAAACAGTTTACAAAATTTGGTGCACGTATTCCGAAAGGAGTATTACTTGTAGGCCCGCCCGGATGCGGAAAAACTTTATTGGCTAAGGCAGTTGCCGGAGAGGCAAGAATCCCTTTTTTTAGTATTACAGGATCTGATTTTGTAGAAATGTTTGTAGGTATGGGTGCTGCGCGAGTCAGAGATTTATTTGACAGTGCAAAAAAGAACGCACCTTGCATTATCTTTATCGATGAAATTGATGCAGTAGGGCGTCAAAGAGGAGCCGGTTTAGGTGGCGGACATGATGAGCGCGAGCAGACGCTTAACCAACTATTGGTCGAGATGGACGGATTTATTGTCAATGAAGGAATTATTGTCTTGGCGGCAACCAATCGTGTAGATATCTTGGATCCGGCATTGTTGCGTGCGGGAAGATTTGATCGTCAAATTGTAGTCAATGTACCTGATGTGAAAGGCAGAGAAGATATTTTAAAGG
Source organism: uncultured Clostridia bacterium (assembly GCA_944347775.1). Lineage (GTDB taxonomy): Bacteria > Bacillota > Clostridia > Christensenellales > Christensenellaceae > QANA01. The sequence goes on from CALVMT010000072.1 coordinate 52,418, forward strand.
TTCACTCCAAAGGTAAACCGTTGGACTCAGATGTTAATTTGAAAGTAATTGCAAAGCGTACGCCCGGATTTTCCGGCGCTGATTTGGAAAATGTGCTGAATGAAGCGGCAATTTTAGCGGCAAGGTTTAAAAAACAGGCGATCGGTATGGCGGAAATTGAAGAAGCAATTACACGAGTTATTGCTGGCCCGGAAAAGAAAAGTCGTGTAATGACCGAAAAGGATAAAATGGTAACGGCTTATCATGAAGTTGGGCATGCAATTTGCGCTAAAGTATTGCCAAACTGTGATGAAGTACATGAAATTTCCATTATTCCGAGAGGTATGGCGGCAGGTTATACAATGACTTTGCCTCATGAAGATGAAAGCCATTATTTTAAATCCAAAATGATTGATGAAATGACAATGATGCTTGGAGGTAGAGCGGCGGAAGCATTGATTCTCGGTGATATTACGACGGGAGCAAGCAATGATATTGAACGTGCGACCAATATGGCAAGAGCGATGATTGTAAAATATGGGATGAACGATACAATAGGCCCTGTATTCCATGGCAATAACCAGGAAATCTTTTTGGGTAAGGAGTTAGTACAGTCTAAAACATGTAGTGAAGAAGTTGCGGCACAAATTGACAGTGAGCTGAAAAAACAACTTGTCTATTGCATGGAAAAAGCAAAGGAGATTTTGCAGGGGAATATACACAAACTGCATAGAATTGCGAAGGTACTAATGGAGAAAGAAAAAATATCTGGAGAAGAGTTTGAAAAGCTCTTTAATGAAGAAGAAATTTTGGCATCGCCGGAATTGAGTTAAAATATTTTAAAACGAGCAGAAAAATTCTGCTCGTTTTTTATAAAATGATTTAGCTATGTTGCAGAATGGTAAATTATAATAAAGGGGATCATGATGAAAATTGATTTACATATACATTCTACTGCCTCAGATGGGACAGATTCGCCGGAAACGCTTGCTATTCAGTGTGCGGAAAAAGGAGTTGATTATGCTGCATTGACCGATCATGATACATTGGCGGGTTCTTCAGCATTTTTAAAAACAGCTAAAAGACTAGGTATACAAGCTGTTAACGGGATTGAATTTTCAGCGCAGTATACAGGAGAATTACATATTTTGGTTTATCGTGTCAACTTAGAGGATGCTTCTTTTCGCGGTGTTGTCAAAGAGGTAATGCGGCATCGTAGTAATAGAGTTGTGGCGATGACGCAGAAATTAATTGATCAAGGCTATGATATCAGTCATGAGCAGGTACAAAAATATGCGGCAGGAGGTGCTCCGGGTAGGCCTCATATTGCGAGGGCATTAGTAGAAAAGGGATATGCAAAGACAATAGATCAGGCATTTTGTAAATATTTAAATGTAGGTTGCCCTGGCTTTGTCAAAAGAAAAAATTTAACGCCGACGCAGATTTTACAGGCCGCCAATACAGCGGGAGGAGTCGCTGTGTTGGCACATCCCAAACTCACCTATGCTCCAAATTTTGACAAATTATTTTGTGAACTGAAATATTTGGGATTGGCAGGGGTTGAGGCCTTTTATCCAGAACACAGCGACGAGGAATGTAAATATTTTTGCGAACTGGCACAAAAATATGGATTGTTTGTTACGCAGGGGAGCGACTTTCATGGCCGGATGAGAAGCTCAACTGATTTAGGAAAGGAAAAAAGAGGAAACGAAAATCCTTTGCTAAAGCAGGGCCTGCATGTAATCTTTGAAAAAAAATAGAGTGATATGCTGTTTTTATTGATAGTTTGGTTTTGCTGTGATATGATAAATTTATCAAAGTTTTTGATATTAGAACCTATGGGAGACGTAACATGCATAGTGAACAAGGAAATGTAAAAATCTTTGCAGGAAAAACAGGACGTAGTTTTGCAAAGAAAATGTGTAACTATCTTGGGTCGGAACTGGGAAACTCTGAAGTTATACACTTCTCTGACGGAAATATTTTTGTCCGTATTAAAGAAACAGTACGGAACAGTGATGTGTATCTGGTTCAGCCAATCGGCATGGATCCAAACAATGAATTAGTTGAAATTTTATTTTGGATTGATGCATTTAAACGGGCGAGCGCTAGCTCAATAACGGTTATTGTTCCTTATTTTGGGTATGCCAAGGGGGATAAGAAGGATGAGCCAAGAGTATCAATCCGTGCAAGGGTATGTGCAGATTGTATTGAAGTCGTTGGTGCAGATCGATTTATTACAATGGATCTTCATGCACCGCAAATTCAAGGCTTTTTCCGGATCCCCTCAGATCATCTTTACTCATTGCCGCTGCTTTGTGAAAGCGTAAAAAAATACGTTGAGGTAAATAATTTGGTTGTTGTATCACCGGATGCAGGTTTTGCCAAGACAGCCAGAAAATATGCAGATTATTTGGGAACTCCGGTAGCGATTGGAGACAAGACCCGTGTAGCACATGATGAAAAAGCGAAAATTCTGGAATTAATTGGAGATGTGAATGGAAAAGATTGTTTAATTGTTGATGATTTCAGCATTTCAGGTGGAACACTAATTGATATTGCCAATGTGCTGAAAGCAAAGGGAGCAAAACGGATTGTAGCATGTTTAGGGCATAATATTTTGAGAGAATCCGGGGTGAAGCGGATAGAACAAAGCCCCATTGAAATGGTTATCAGTACAGATACAGTAGAAAATCCTTTTACGGCGGATAGTCCCAAAATGGTTACCGTATCGGCTGCGCCGTTATTTGCAGAAGCTGTGTTGAGAATTCATAATCGTGTTTCTGTCAGTCCGTTATTTGCTAAAGTGCCGCAAAAGGTTTTGGAAGAACTGGATAAATAAAAATTTTGAGGCAGTCATGGATATGGCTGCTTTTTTAATATAAAAATAAACAAGTGCAGTTCTATAATACCGCACCTGTTTATTTTTTATATTTCGTTTCTTATTATTCCAGATTATTATGATAATACATAATATCTTCGGATTTTGCTCCAATTTTCTCCATTACGACTTTACGAATAACTTCGTTAAGAGCAAAAGCGGATTCATAATAGCCCGTAACATCGTCATAAGCCATTTCTTCTCTCTGCTCAGGGCTCAGACCCCAATCTACGCGTTCGCCAAGGCCCTTGTTTTTCACATTTTTGTCAACAGGAGGTCTGAAATTATTCTTTTTCAGTCTGGGTACAGTAACGTTGATATCTGCAATTTTCCCAATAATGGAATCTTCGGGAGCCGCACCGGAAATCAATGCTACTTTTGCGCCCTGCTCTTTAGCTTGTTGTGCAATAACAGCAATTGTCTTCGTGTTACCTGATCCGGAGTTAATCAATAGGATATCACCGGGATGAATAGAAGGTGTACCATTATCGCCAACACAATAAACTAACATACCAATTTGAGACATATCCATGCCCAAAATACGAATAACGTTGCCGGCGCGACCCCAGCCAGCGGTAAATACACGCTTGGATTCGGCAATGGCTGTAGCAATTGCTTCAATCTGTGCGGGATCAACTTTATTTAATGTTTCTGCAATATTTTTGCCGGCACAATCCAGCAATTTTGTAATATCTAACATATTTAGTGTTCTCCCTTCGATTATTCAAGGCTGTTATGATAGTAGTGGATCGCTTCGAAGGTTTCGCCGAGCTCTTCCATTACTTTGTGTTGAATGACCTCATTAAGGACAAATGCGGCCTGATAGGTTAATTCCATCTGGTCGAGAGTAATTGCTTCTCTTTCTTCCGGAGTGAGATCATAGGTTTCGCGAGTACCTGCAGTGGACTTAAATTTGGGGTCACGAGGAGGTCTCTTTTCAGCCATAATCTTATTCATGGGCGTTTCAATACGGGGGATTACAACATTATAATCAGCTAGTTCCCCAATAATAGATTGCGCACTGGTAGAGATTAAGCCGACCTTTGCACCGAAATCTTTTGCTTCCTTAGCAATAATAGAAATTGTCTTAGTATTGCCGGATCCGGAGACAACCAACAAGATATCGCCTTCATGAATGGAGGGAGTATTGTTGTCGCCTACACGGAAAACAACTTTGCCGATCTGGGACATATCCATGCCCAAAATACCAGCAACATTGCCTGCACGGCCCCATCCGGAAACGAACACACGGTTGGCCTTTGCAATTGCCTTTGCCAGAGCATCAACTTGTGCGGGATCAATTTTAGAAAGAACTTCCGCCACATGGCTTCCGGCTTGCGTCAGAATTTGTTTGGTATCCATATTCATTCTCCTTTTCAGTTTGAGTAAATCATTACTTGAGTACAGTATAAAACAAATTGAAGCAGGTTGCAAGTCTTTATGGAATCATGGTAACGCCACCTTCGGCCATAATAGTTTGTCCGGTTATATGGCGGGAATCCTCACTTGCCAAAAATACTGCTACGGGCGCAATATCTTCATATGCGTCTCCAAAACGTCCTATTACTGTTGGGTTAAAGCCCAGTTTAATAGGATCACGTTCTTCTTCTGGCATTTTTTCCAGTTGCTCATAATAAAAATCAGTAATTGCACCAGGATTAATTGTATTTACATTAATATTATATTTTCCCCATTCACGTGCAGCAGTACGCGCCATTGCACGGATGGCTTCTTTGATTGCACCATAGGCAGTTAGGCCAAATTGCCCCTCAACACCCGCACCTGAGCCGACGCAAATCACTTTTCCGTGCCCGCTTTTTTTAAGCCAGGGAAAACAAAGCCGCATCATATGAAAACTGCTCATTAAACCGCTTTGATAAAATGCATCAAAATCAGCCTGAGTATGTTCTTCAAATAATTTATGGCCGCAGGTGGTTGCCATTGCATTGTTATATAAAATATCAATTCCGCCAAATTTATCAGCGGTTGCATGGACAAATGCTTCCATATCAGACAAACGGGTTACATCACAGACAAAGCTCAATACCTGTGCGCCTACTGCTTTACAACTCTTTTCGGTTTCGGCCAATCGATCAAGGCTTCTGGCGCAAATTGCAATGTTTGCACCTTCTTCTGCAAATTTGATGGCAATCTGTTTACCAAGCCCACGTCCTGCTCCAGTAATGATTGCTGTTTTTCCCTCCAGTTTTCCCATTATAATCTCCTCTCAAAACCTTTTGTACTTTGTACAATATTTCTTCCATGATAGTAATATGAATTTAAAAAGGTGTCAATTTATTTAATAAAATAAAGCTTTGTTTATTGAATTATAAAAAGTGCTAATATATAATAATAAAAAAATCAGTTGTAATTTTGTATTGAGTAATCGAGTATATAAAGGTTTTGACCAATAAAAAAGGAGAAATGATATGAATATCAGAGTTGAAAAAATTGCAGTACCTAAGCAGAAGCCTGACGAGAAAAATTTGGGTTTTGGCAAATTTTATACCGACCATATGTTTGTCATGGATTATGATTCCCATAAGGGATGGCATGATGCCCGTATTGTACCTTACGGCCCGATTCCATTAGAACCGACTTGCGTTACCTTGCACTATGCGCAGGAAACTTTTGAAGGGCTTAAGGCTTATCGTACAGCAGAGGGGAAAATTTTGTTGTTTCGTCCTGAAATGAATGCCAGAAGAATGATAAATTCTAACCGCCGTTTATGTATGCCGGAATTCCCGGAAGAAATGTTTGTAGAGGCAGTAAAAGCAATTGTTAAGATGGACGCAGATTGGGTACCTTCCGAGCCTGAGACATCTTTATATATTCGTCCATTTATGTTTGCTACTGAAGGCGCTTTAGGTGTACATGCAGCAAATTCTTATAAATTTGTTATTGTTTTGAGCCCAAGCGGTGCGTATTATAAAGAAGGTGTAAATCCGGTTCGAATTTTGATAGAAGATGAATTGGTTCGCGCAGTAAAAGGTGGAACAGGTTTTGCAAAGTGCGGTGGCAATTATGCAGCATCGATTCTTGGCCAGGTAAAGGCTGAAAAAAAGGGATGTGCACAGGTATTGTGGTTGGATGGTGTAGAAAGAAAATATGTTGAAGAAGTCGGGACAATGAATGTAATGTTTAAAATTAACAATGAAATTTATACGGCACCGATTGACGGCTCCGTACTTCCTGGCGTGACCAGAGATTCAATTTTGCATATTTTAAGAGATTGGGGCTATACTGTTCATGAAGAACGTTTGTCAGTAGATGATTTGATGGCAGCCGGTCATTCAGGCGCATTGGAAGAAGCTTTTGGGACAGGAACAGCGGCAGTGATTTCTCCTATCGGAGAATTTATTTATAAGGAAGATTCTGTTAAAATTAATGATTTTAAAACGGGTGAATTGACACAAAAATTATATGATTACCTGACCGGTATCCAGTGGGGTAAAGAAGAAGATAAATATGGTTGGACAACAGTAGTTGAATAAACAGTAAAAAGATGGCAGATAAACTGCCATTTTTTTATGTCAAAAAAAGATATAAATAAGGAATAGAAAATTTTATAAAAATAATACTAAATTATGGACATATACAAAGGTGCTTTAAAATTAATAAAATAATTTTTATATTTACGAAATAAATAAAGGGAGGATTGTTTTGTCTGTATTTTCGGTTGTATTTCTTTTTTTTCTTTTTATTATTACAGCCATATATTTTTCTGTTCCGAAACGATATTAATGGGTTTGTTTATTAATTGCAAGCTATGTTTTTTATGCATGGTCAGATATAACGCTGCTTTTCTTTTTATTATTTGCAACATTGTCAACTTTCTTTGCAGGGAAATGGCTACAACGGTTGGACAATCAGCGGGATGAGCAAATCATGATTGTTGCAGAATCCTTGATAAATGATAAAAGTGCTTTAAAAGCATTGAAAACAAAATTAAAATATAATTATATGGTAAAAAAAAGACGCGTTTTAGTCGTTGGAGTTGTTTTAAATTTTTTAATTTTAGCAGTAGTAAAATATACCAATTTTGTTATTGCTAATTTAAACACGCTGTTTTCATGGATGAACATAAATACTAAATTTGGTTTTCTACAAATAATTTTTCCTTTAGGGATATCATTTTATACTTTTCAATCTGTAGGATATTTAATTGATGTATATCGCGGCAAAATTAAAGCCGATCATCATTTTTTTCATTATGCACTTTTTGTTTCCTATTTCCCGCAAATTATTCAAGGACCAATTAGCAGGTACGATCAGTTGGCAAATCAATTAATGGAACCGCATTTATTTGATTATCAGCGGATTAAATTTGGTATTCAGCGTATGCTATGGGGTTTTTTTAAAAAAATGGTCATAGCGGATCGAATTGCCGTAGTGGTTAATCAAGTGTTTGATCATTTTTATGAAAAAAACTATGGCGGGTTTGTTATTTTTATTGCTGTACTGCTTTATGGAATCCAAATCTATGCAGATTTTTCGAGTGGAATGGATATTATATACGGAGTTTCTCAGATTTTTGGTATTCAATTATCCGAGAATTTCAGAAGACCATTTATGGCAAGAAGCGTTGCGGAATTCTGGCAGCGTTGGCATATTACGCTCGGCACTTGGATGAGAGATTATGTTTTTTATCCGCTGGCTTTATCTAAACCATTTAATTATATGGGAAAGAAAATGCGTAAATGGGGAAGTCGATATGCGGCAAAAGTAATTCCGACTTGACTGGCCTCATTCATTGTCTTTTTACTTATCGGAATTTGGCATGGTGCAAGTTGGAAATATGTTGCATATGGATTATTTCAGGCAACTTTTGTCTCTACGGTTAGACTTTTTGAGCCATTTTATAAAAAGTGCAGAAAGTTTTTTCATGCTGATACAAAGCGATTTAGTTTTAGATGTTTTCAAGTGGTCAGGACAATCCTAATTGTAACGATAGGAAGGTACTTATCCAGAGCAGGATCGTTTATGACGGCAATGAATATGTATAAAGCAACATTTACTGTTTGGAATCCATGGATTTTCTTCAATAACATGCTATACGAGCTTGGTCTGGATATGAAAAATTTTCAATTTATGATTTTAATGATAGGACTTTTATTTGTTGTGGATTTTTTACAGGAGAAAGGATATCACTTAAGAGAGGTTATTTCATATCAAGGAATTTTGTTTCAATGGTTCATTTATATTGCTTTAATTTTGGGAATTCTTGTTTTTGGTATGTATGGTCCCGGATATAATGCGGCAGATTTTATTTATCAGGGTTTTTAAAAGGAGGAAAAAATGACACAGAAAACAAAAAAAACGATTAGAGCAGTAATTTTTTTCATTCTTCTGACAATAAGTTTTTTATATATACAGAATATTTTACGATGGAAAGGCGAGTTATCAGAAGATCTTGCGCTAAAATATGAGCAATATTGTACTAGTGTAGAAGCAGGAGAAAAAATAGATGTTCTTTATTTAGGGACAAGCGCTATTTATGCTGGCATTACACCAATTGTCATGTGGAAAGAAGCAGGCTTTACGGGAATGAATTTTGGTACATCCGAACAAAATGTGCTGGCAGAATATTACTTGTTGAAATATCTTTTGGAAGTAAGCACTCCACAGGTTATCGTATTAGATTTATGTGATTTGACAGAAGAAAGACTTGCCGATAGCGAAAAATGGACAGTAGCGTATACCCGTGTATTTAATTTAATTGATTCTTTTTCGCTAAAAATAGATATGCTCAAAGAGATGGTCAAGATTGTGCCGGATTTAAATGTAGCGGAGTATCTATTTCCAATTATCCGCTATCATAGCAGGTGGACGGAGCTGACAAGCTCAGACTTTGGATTAAAAACGCAATATCCTGAATATTCCAAAGGTGCTTTAATGCATAAAGAAGTTAAGGAAATGCATTTTACAGAATATGAGAAAGAAATGGAGAAGCAGGATGTAACCGTGTTTTCAAAAACCTATTATGAGAAGATACTTGATCTATGCAGAAAAAAGAAAATTAAAGTTGTTGCTGTTGTTCCGCCGATCGCTTATACAGGTGGTCAGTTGCTTGGGAAATATGAAGAAATGCGCAAGTTTTGTGAGCAAAATAATATTGAATATATAAACTACAATGAGCCGGATGTACTGGAGGAGGCAGGAATAAATTTTAGTACCGATTTTTATAACGAAGGGCATTTAAATGCGCTTGGAAGCGTAAAAATATCAAAGTCATTAGCAAAAAGGCTTGCAAAAAAATATAATTTGGAAGATCGACGGGAAGATCCCGCTTATCAATCATGGAATATGGCATATAAAGAGTTTAATAAAGAATACGAGCCATGGTTTGAAAGTATACAGAATTAAAGACGGAAAGGATTTCTTATGAAAAATGTAACAAACGTGTTAGAGTATTTGGAACGATCGGCTAAAAAGTTTCCTGAAAAACAAGCCTATATTGATGAATCAGGCGGTTATACCTTTAAAAGGATAATGGAGATTGCTAAGACAGTAGGTTCCTTTCTGGCGCAGAAAACAGGAACAAATTTACCGATTGTTGTATATATGGAGAAAAGTATCCGACAGATTGCGGCTTTTTTTGGCATAGTATATGCAGGGGCATTCTATGTTCCTATTGATGTACAAATGCCGCAGCAGAGAGTAAAACTGATTTTAGAGACTTTAAACGCTAATTGTTTATTAACTGATGAAAAAAGTAAAGGGAAAGCGGAAAGGCTTGGCTTTTCTGGAGAAATTTTTACTTTTGAGCAAATATTAGATTTTCCCATTGATGAGGCAAAATTACGGCATATTCGGCGTAACGCCATTGATTCTGATCCATTGTATGCCATCTTTACTTCTGGATCTACGGGTGTTCCCAAAGGTGTTTTAATTAGCCGGAGATCGGCAGTAAATTTTACAGAATGGTATTGTGAAGCATTTCACCATACGGAAGCCGTAATATTTGGGAATCAAACACCGTTTTATTTTGATGCATCAGTAAAACAAATATATGCAACAATTCGTTGTGCGGCGACAATGTATATCATTCCCAAAACCCTCTTCTCTTTTCCGATTAAATTAATTGAATATCTTAATACGCACCAAATCAATTGTATTGACTGAGTACCTTCGGCTTTATGTATTATTGCAAATTTTAATGCTTTTGAAAAGGTATTACCCCAATATTTGACTAAAGTTATCTTCGGAGCGGAAGTTATGCCTACGAGGCAATTTAATATTTGGAGAAAAGCATTACCCAATGTGATGTATGCAAATACATATGGCCCTACGGAGGTGACAGTTGATTGCTGCTATTATATTGTTGACAGGGAATTAAGTGATAATGAACCTATTCCAATTGGTTATGCTTGCGAAAATAGCAGTATACTTATTCTAAACGAAAAAAATGAATTGGTAAAACCGGGAGAAATAGGAGAGCTATGTGTAAGAGGCGTTGGCCTTGCTCTAGGTTACTATAATAATCAGGAAAAAACGGATGCAGTATTTGTAGAGAATCCTTTGCAAAAAAACTATCGTGAACTAATTTACAGGACAGGTGATTTGGCAAAATATAACGAGTATGGCGAAATTGTTTATATTGCCCGAAAAGATTTTCAGATTAAGCATATGGGTCACCGAATCGAACTTGGAGAAATAGAAACAGCGCTTGCAGCAGTAGAAGGGGTTTGGCGTGTTTGCTGTTTATATAAAAAGGCTGGCGAAAAAATTGTTGCAATTTATGAAGGAGAAATCTCCCGTTCGGAGATTATTGCGGGAATTAAAGAAGTTTTGCCCAAATATATGATTCCCAATATTTACTATAAAATTGATCAAATGCCATTAAATATGAACGGGAAAATTGATCGAAAACGGTTACAGGAGGAATATGTCGATGCTTCCAATTGAATCATTTTCCCAGTATAAATATTACGTGCAAAAAACAAAAAAGTTGCCGAATCTTATCACAAACTGCTATTTACTGCCGAATCAGATTAAACAGATGATCCAAGCCAATAGGCTTTTTGTTATGGAAAAGGAAAATATGATTTTATTGCTGGAAAAAGAGGATCATTTCTTTAGAATTTACTATTATTTATCTTTATCTGCAAAATATGAAAAATTGGTTTTTGATTGTCCGGCAGTGATCGAATTTGTATTTCAGCATGAGATTTCAGAAAATCAATATAAAGAAATTGCTATTTTACACACTCTCGGATTTACTTTAGGAAGAGAAAGCGCGAGAATGTCTGTTGGGGCAGATTACAATTTTCCTATTGCAAAAATAGGCTGTTGCAATGTCTCTCGGGCAGTATCTTCTGATGCAGATAATGTTTTATGTATAATAAAAAAGTATTTTAATCCACCTTATGCATATATTCCAAATAAAGACCAGCTCTTAAAAGCAATTCAAAAAGAGTCGATTTTTATAATTCGCCAAAATGATGAAATTGCGGCTCTTTTGTTTGCAGAAACAAATCAGAAAAATGTAGAGATCCGACATCTAGTTGTCATAGAAAGATACCGTTCCTATGGTTTTGCAAAACAACTTTTGCAGGAATATCATGCAAAATACAAAGATATGGTGCGATTATTTTTTCATTGGGTTGATCTGCATAATACGTCAGCGCTTCAGTTATATAAAAAATTTGGTTACTCTTTTGACGGAAGAAGGGCAAATGAATATGTAATGTTAAATAAACAAACGGATTTTTGCTAAAAAATTAAATAAATATTTCATACATTGTATGAAATATAGCAGATTTCATACACTAATACACGAGCAAATGTACGGAAAAATGTTTTTTCACTATTTGCGGAAAAAACGACGATAAAAAGGAGTACAAAATAATGGATAAATTGTTGGAAATTCTTGGAGAGATAAGACCTGATATCGATTTTATAAATGAAAAAAATTTAATTAATGACGGTGTATTGAATTCATTTGATATAATTCAAGTGGTGATTGCATTAAATGAAGCTTATAATATTGATATTAATGTTGAGGATTTAGAATCGGATAATTTTAATACAGCCGATGCCATGTTACAGCTTGTTGAAAAGCTTCAAGAGGGATAATAAACAAAAAATTTTTATTTGCGGGAAAGAATGAATTGTCAATTTTAAAAGGAAATAAAAAACTTCCAGAATATGGTGTTAAAATCTCCAAAAATCCGGAAGTTTTTTATTTATTAAACATCTATAATATGCGAAAGCGTATACTCATGAGGTGATTTATCCATCGCGCGATATCCGATGGCAATGCCGATACCATATTCCAACCCTAAAGGGAATTTTGTTTGTGCTCTTAAAATATCGCTCCCTTCACCTGTAAAGGCCATGCCTGGCATACCAAGGATAACAGAATCAAGCCCCATAGATTTTGCGGCTAAAGCTAAATTTTGCACAGCAATGCCTGCGTCAACTTTTCCATAAGCATTATTAGGGTCAATTGCTATAATAATGAATAAAGGTGCATCATACAATACTTTATTATTGCGAGAAGAAATTCGGTCAATACTGGATTGATCTCCGCTTTCAGTGATGCGGTTGACGACAGCCTGTTCAATACTAGCTAATACTTCATAATTAGTAATAAAAATAAATCGTTGAGATTGTGCGTTGACGGCAGTTGGAGAAGCTAAAGCTGTGCATTTCAGCGCTGCAATCTGATCTTGCGTGAGCGGTTTTGGCAGATAGGCGCGAATACTGGAGCGCCGTGCAATTGTTTCCAATACAAAGTTATCTAGCATAACATTACCTCCTAAAAAAGTTTATTTTAATCAAAGAATTGATCATTTGGAAAATGGATATCCATTAAAACACGTGCATGATCCATAATCTGAAGAGAAAGAAGTGTGCGTTCATTAAACGGTTCTTCTGAACCATTGTTGTTCTGGATCATGCGAATAAATGCTTTGATTTCATAAACGAGATCTTTTCGGAAAGGAATATCCTCTAGAGGCAGCTCTTCTAAAGAACCGTCGCGATATGTAATATTTACTTTGGTCGGTGCATTCATTCCCTGTATTGTCATATAAGCATCTTCTCCCTGTATTTCGCAATAATTGGCTGAGGGAGCAATTTTACCATAAAACAAAGTAGCCAGCATGGTATTATAATGTGCAGTAATTGTACCAACGCCATCTATGCCATTATGTAACTTTACTGCAGAAGCTGTCATACCTTGCGGTTTACCAAACAAAGCCGTCATAAAGTTAACGGCATATACGCCAAGATCCATCAGGGCGCCGTTTGCTAATTCGGGGATAAAGGCATTTTCAATAATGCCTTTTTTAAAATTATCATATCTTCTAGAATAAGAACAGCACGATAAAATAGCCCGACGCAAAACACCTAATTTAGGCAAAGCTTCTTGAATGCGTAAAAAATTCGGATTAAACACTGTGCGAAGTGCTTCTAAAATAACAACATGGTGTTCTTTTGCTGTTTTTATCATTTCTTCCCATTCATGTGCATTTGCAGCGGCAGATTTTTCAACAAGCACATGTTTATTGGCGTGAAGCATTTGTAAAGCATACTCTTTATGGCAAAAATTAGGTGTAGCAATATATACAGCGTCAATTTGCGGGCAAGCAGCAATATCATCAAGGTTCGTAAACCATAGAGGTGCCCCCCATTTTTCGGCATATTCTTTTGCCCGTGTTTCTTTACGGGAGTGAACTCCCATTAGTTGGAAATCAGCGCAGGATTTTGAGGCTTCTAAAATGTAGTCGGTAATAAAATTAGTGCCGACAACGGCAAAACGAACCATAAGCAATTCTCCTATCAGCAAATTCTTATTTTCAGTATACGGGAAAAAAAAGTAAGAGTCAACGAGAGGCGCTTTTTTATTGACTTGCGGTGGTGATTGATATATTCTAACTTAGGTGAGGTGTAAATATGAATAGGCAAAAAATCGCAATAGGGATTTCAGGCGGTGTGGATTCTGCTGTCAGTGCATATCTGCTGAAAAAGCAGGGATATGATGTTATGGGTGTTTTTATGAAAAACTGGAATGAAGAAGATGAAAATGGAGTCTGTACGGCGGATCAGGATTTTGAAGATGTGCGCCGGATTTGCGATGCTATTGATATTCCCTATTATTCCGTTAATTTTGCTCGGGAATATTGGGAAAAAGTGTTCTCTATTTTTTTAAGTGAGTATAAAGCTGGTAGGACACCAAACCCTGATGTTTTGTGTAATAAAGAGATTAAGTTTAAAGCTTTTTTAGATTTCTGTATGGAAATAGGAGCGGAAAAAATTGCAACAGGGCATTATTGCCGGGTGAATAAAATGTATGGAACTCGATTATTAAAAGGTCGGGATGAGCGAAAGGATCAATCCTATTTCTTATGCACATTAGAAGCTAATCAACTTGAAAGAGTTGAGTTTCCGGTAGGTGGGTATACAAAGGAATATGTACGGCAAATGGCAAGAGAAGCGGGTATTCCGGTGGCGGATAAAAAAAATTCAACCGGCATATGTTTTATTGGGGAACGAAATTTCAGAAAATTTTTACAGGGTTATTTGCCTGCGCAGCCCGGAGAAATGCGTACAACCTCAGGAGAATATATTGGTATGCATGAGGGGTTGATGTATTACACACTTGGGCAGAGGCGTGGACTTCGTATTGGAGGGCGCGGAACGGGCGATAGATGGTTTGTTGTCGGTAAAGATCTGAAAAATAACATATTATATGTAGAACAGGGAGAGGATAGCCCCCAACTATATTCCAAAGTTTGCGTAGTGGATAATTTTAGTTTTGTGAATCCGATAGATATGAAAGAGTTTGATTGTATGGCAAAATATCGTTATCGTCAGCCAGATCAAAAGGTTCATGTATTTACGGAAGGAAATAAATTGCTGATTGAAGCATATGACAAACAGCGTGCTGTAACTCCAGGTCAGTATGCAGTACTGTATAGCGGAGATGAATGCCTGGGGGGAGGACCAGTCGCAGCGATTTTGGAGTAAAAAGTTTGAGGAGAAACAGTATGGAATATACAGAGGTTAAAGTTGTGATTATGGCAGCGGGAGAAGGGACACGAATGAAATCCTCTCTTCCAAAGGTACTACATCGGGCTGCAGGGAAAACACTCGTAGAATGGGTTGCTGATGCCGCTCACGCGGTGACGGAGAAACCGATTCTTGTTTACGGAAATGGCGGAGATGCAATTTTGCAAAAGTTTGGAGATGCATTTGAATATGCATATCAGGCTCAGCGTTTAGGAACAGGGCATGCCGTAATGGCGGCTAAAGATAAGTTTCTTAAGAGTAATTATACCGTCGTAATGGCAGGGGATATGCCTTTAATTCGACCGGAAACGCTGAAACGATTGGTCGATGAGGCAATTTCTACGGATTGCGACTGCATGCTGCTCACGGCATCACCGGAAAATACACCTGCATATGGCCGAATAATACGCGATAAAGATGGACATATATGTCGGATTGTTGAGGAACGGGATGCAACACAGGAACAAAAAAGGATTAAAGAGTTGAATGTTTCATTTTATTGTTTTAAAACAACAGCATTGCTATATGCGTTAGAACAATTACGGCCGGAAAATGCACAACATGAATATTACCTTACCGATTGTATTCAGGTACTGTATGCAGCGAGAAAAGATGTGCGCAGTATTAAGATCGATAATATGCAGGAATGTATGGGCGTTAATACACGGGTTCAACTGGCTGAAGCTGAGGCGGCTTTGCGGGCGCGTAT
Source organism: uncultured Clostridia bacterium (assembly GCA_944347775.1). Taxonomy (GTDB): domain Bacteria; phylum Bacillota; class Clostridia; order Christensenellales; family Christensenellaceae; genus QANA01. Next base: position 68,005 of record CALVMT010000072.1, read on the forward strand.
TAATGAAAAGCTCATGCTTTGTGGTGTTTCGATGATTGATCCAGCAAATACATATATAGAAGCGGATGTTGAAATCGGGCAGGACACGCTGGTTTATCCAGGAGTAGTCATAGAAGGAAAAACCAAAATCGGGAGCGGATGTACGATTTTTCAAGGTAGCCGTATAAACAATAGCATAATAGGAGATGGCACAACAGTTGAAAATTCAGTTCTGCTTTATGCAAAAATAGGAAATTATACAAAAGTTGGCCCTAATGCATATCTGAGACCTGGTACAAATATTGGAGACCATTGTCGAATTGGCGATTTTGTCGAAATTAAAAACGCCATTATAGGTGACGGAACAAAAGTTTCTCATTTGACTTATGTTGGCGATGCGAAATTAGGGGAAGATATTAATATTGGCTGCGGTGTAGTTTTTGTCAACTTTGACGGAAAGGAAAAAAAGATTACAACGGTAGAGGATGGCGCATTTATTGGATGTAACACCAATTTGATTTCACCGGTTAATGTTGGAAAGGGAGCATATATTGCAGCAGGAACCACAGTAACAAAAGATGTCCCGCCTGATGCGTTGGCTATTGGACGAGCAAAAGAATTAATTAAAACAGGTTGGGCAAAAGGAAGATATAAAATACATAGAGAGTAGGAAATAAAAAAGGAAATGTATTTGGTTGTAGGATTGGGTAATCCGGGATTAAAATATAAAAAAACGCCCCATAATGCCGGATTTTTGGCATTGGATGCACTGGCTGATATCCTTCAAACGCGATTTAATAAAAACAAATTTGAAGGGAAAATAGCGGAATCAGTGATTTGTGGGGAAAAAATACTTTTATTAAAGCCACAGACGTTTATGAATCTCAGCGGTAACAGTGTCGTAGCAACAGCACAGTATTATCACATCTCAAATGACCACATTGTTCTTATTTATGATGATAAGGATTTGGATTTAGGGAAAATTCGTATTCGTGCAAAAGGAAGTGCAGGAAGCCATAATGGGATGAAATCTGTTATTGAGTGTTTGAGAACGGAGCGGTTCCCGCGCATACGTTTTGGTATTGGGAAGCCGCCTGAAGGAATGCGCCTGATGGATTACGTGTTGCACAAAGTGGGGCGACAGGAGAGAGAAGTTTATCTGCAAACTGCGGAAAGATGTGCGCGAGCGGCGATAGCAGTTGTGACAGACGGGCTGGAAATAGCGCAGCAAAAATATAGTTCGAAGTAAATGGAGAACAAATCGAAAGTGGAACAATTTCTTGAATTGATAGAAAAACTTCCGGAAATGCAAAAGCTTTTTTCAAGTGTGCAGGGTAATATGCCCTGCTCGCTTGTTCATGTGGCTCAAGAATTGCGTCAACATCTTTTGCATTTACTGTTTATGCAGACAGGGAAAAGCATTTTTTATGTTTTTCCTAACGAGTACCAAGCCAAACAGGCAAGCGAAAATTATATATATCCTGAACGTATTTTTCTGCCGACGGCTCAGGCAGAGTTGCGACCGGTAGAGGCACAAAGTGCCGATGTACGGCATACTCGTGTACAGGCAATTGATCGGTTGCACCAAAAAGGGGGCGTTGTTTTTATTTCTTTAGAATCCCTGCTTTTTAAAATGCGACCCCCGAAGAAATTTTTTTCGCAATATATTGTATTAAAAGAAAATGGGGTTATCACGCCCCAAAAACTACTGGAAGATCTGGTAAAAGCAGGGTATGAATATGCCCCCCTTATAGAAGGAGCAGGTCAAATCTCGGGGCGCGGAGAAATGGTGGAGATTTTTGCGCCCGGTCTTACGCAACCATTACGTATTACGTTTTTTGACGAGGAAATTGAAAGTATTCGCTATTTCGATGTGGATTCTCAGCGTTCATTTGGCGGAAATATAAAAAAAATTAATATTCCTCCTGCACATGAGTTCGCTTTGGATACGCAGGAAAAATTTGTGATATCAGAATATCTTAAAAATTCAAAAACGGTAAAATTGGATGGCATTAGAGAAACATATCTTCTTTCCTTAGAACAGGACGGGAGTTTTTCCAACATAGAAGCATATATGGATTTATTGCCGGAAAAGAATAGTATTTTAGATTATGCAGAAAATTCAATTATTGTGTTTGACAACTGTACAGGAGTTATGGGAGAGTACCACAATCGAATAAAGAGTCAAACGGCAATGTTTGCAGAAATACTAGCAGATGACAGTGCATTTGGCTGTGAAATGCTTTGCAGATGGCAGGCAGACTCCTTTTTGGAATTGCATAAACGGGAATTGATTGACATTGAGGGTTTGCAATCTTATGTATTATTTGAAAATGAAAAAGCACCTAAAATTGATTTTCATACTCGAAGTACAGTTGGCTTTCAGGGAAATGCCGATTTGTTGGCGGAAGCAATTAAAGTGCGTATTGCTGGCGGCTATCAGGTTTATCTATGTGTTGGAGGGCGTCAAACAAGTATTGCAGGCGCACTTCGGGAACGGGATATTTTAGTACCATTGGGAGCGAGATTAAAGGCGCCCGGAGTAAGTATGCTGCCATTGTCTATTAACGAAGGTTTTGAAGCGGAAAGCATTAAAGCTGTTTTCTTTTCGGAAGAAGATATATTAGGAAAGCGAAAACGCAAGCAAACGCCCGGAAAAAAGAAAAAAACACAGGAAATAGGCTTAATTGCCGATTTGCATGCAGGAGATATTGTTGTTCATGAAATCCACGGCAAGGGCAAATATTTGGGCCTTAGAACGATGGAAGTAGCTGGTGTCAGCGCGGACTATATGGAAATAGAATATCGCGACCAGGATCGCTTATTTATTCCGACATCTCAAATTGGCCGTATTGATAAATATATCGGACCGGAAGAGGAAGAAGTACGTCTTTCAAAGCTTGGAGGCAGAGAATGGGAGACAGCAAAAGTAAAAGCGCGAGCATCAGTAAAAAAATTAGCGGAAGATCTGGTTGATATTTATCGAGAGCGCAGTCAAGCAAAAGGTTATCAATTTTCGGAAGATACAGTTTGGCAACGTCAATTTGAGGATAATTTTGCTTATGAAGAAACCCCGGGGCAGCTGGAAAGTATAGAACAGATCAAACAGGATATGGAAAGTTCTAAAATAATGGATCGCCTGCTACTTGGAGATGTAGGTTATGGAAAAACGGAAGTAGCAATGCGTGCTTGTTTTAAAGCGGTGATGGATTCGAAACAGGTTGCCGTACTGGTGCCTACAACATTATTAGCACGTCAGCATTATAAAAATTTTTTAGAACGTTTTTCCGGATTTCCGATTCGTATCGAACAATTATCACGTTACACAAAGCACCCCAAGACAGTATTGGAAAATCTCCTTTCCGGGAAAACTGATATTGTTATTGGTACGCATAAGCTACTTGGGAAAAATGTTAAATTTAAAAATTTAGGTCTGCTCGTCATTGATGAAGAGCAGCGATTTGGTGTATCTCATAAGGAGCGTATTAAAGATATAAAGCGCAATGTCGATGTTTTAACATTAACGGCAACGCCTATCCCCAGAACGCTGGAAATGGCTTTAACTGGAATTCGCGATATGAGTACGATTGATACTCCACCCGATGCGAGAAAAGAGGTTCAGGCTTTTGTTACACAGTTTGATTGGGGTTTAGTCAGAGATGCGATATTGCAGGAGATGAATCGTGGAGGACAGGTATTTTTTGTTTGTCGCCGCATCAATGAAATGGAGTCGCTGGCAGCAGGAATACAGCGTGCTGTGCCGGAGGCGCGAATTATCTCTGCGCATGGCAGAATGACTGAAGCCGAATCGGAAGCGGTGATGAACGCTTTTATGGAAAGAGAATATGATGTTTTGCTGTGTACAACGATTATTGAATCGGGCATTGATATTCCGTCGGTAAATACAATTATCATCTATGAAGCGGATAAATTTGGTTTAGCGCAACTTTATCAGCTTCGTGGCCGAATTGGGCGTTCAAATCTTCGCGGTTATGCCTATTTTACACATCTTTGTGGGGAAAACATGAATCCTGTGGCGGCAAAGCGTTTGGAAGCAATTCGCGAGTTCACTCAGCTTGGAAGCGGAATGAAAATTGCAATGCGTGATTTGCAAATACGTGGTGCAGGAAATTTATTGGGTGCAGAGCAAAGCGGGCATATGTCGAATGTGGGGTACAGCCTTTATGTAAAAATGGTTAAAGAAGAAGTAATGCAGACCATGGGAAAACCAATTGTGGCTAAAATTGAAACGACGGTGGAGATGGATGAAGATGCATATATTCCAGATAGCTATATTCAAGATGAGGGATTGAAACTTGATATGTATCGAAAGGTTGCAGAGGCAGATACCGTAAAAAAAGCAAAAGAAGTTCAAGAAGAGTTTATTGATCGTTTTGGTCCAATTCCTAAACCGGCGGCTAATTTGCTTGGTGCTTCGGTTATCCGTGGGTATGGTTCCCGGGCAGGGCTTGCAAGTATTATACGAATTCGCGATGGCATACAAATGAAATTTTCTGATCAAGTTGTTCCTAAGGGTGAATTACTGCTTCAAGCGATTAAAAGCGAACGAGGCAGAGCAGAATTGCGCAATGCAGAAACACCCTATATCCTCTATGGGTTAAAAAAAGGAGGGTCATATACAGAAATGTTGCAATTTATGGAGAAAATCAGGCATTGCATAACAAAGGTCAATCAAGTATAATAAATTATATTTTATTATCATGACAAATAGGTTATGTCCGTAAGGAGAGAAAAATGATAAAAAAATTTTTAATGGCAATTTTGGCTGTTTTGATGGTAATAAGTTGTACTTCCTGTAAATTGATGGTGATTGATGAAACAAAAGATCTCGAGCAGGTGGTAGCGACGGTTAATGGAGTAGAGATTACCAAAGCAGATGTGATGGCTGTGTATCATACATATCGTTATTATTATAGTTTAACGGATGAAAATGAATTGACCGAGCAGTATAAAACTAGCCGAATCACTTTGCTGGATAGTGTCTATGACACATTAATAGAATATGAATTGATCCAGCAATATGCTGGGGAAATGACTAACATTGAATTGACCGATGAAATGCGTGAGGCAATTGAGGAAGAAAAACAGCAGGTTATTGCTTCGATTGAAACAGGAGCTGATAGCGTTGTTGCCGATTTAGCGGAAAATGATCCGGGAATGGATCAGGAGGCAGCAAAACAAAAACGAATTGAAGAACGTTTGGTTTATCGGGGAATTTCGACCGGAGAATTCGAAAAAACCCGTGCATATGAAATGATTGTAGAAGATGTTCGTGAAGCTCTCTCGGCAGATTATGAGCCAACGGAAAAAGCAATTGAGAATTATTATGATACATATTTAAGTATGCAAAAAACCTATATTGAGGGTGATCTCAGTTATTACGATTATTACACTTCGGAATCGGTGAATCTTTATGTTCCCGAAGGATTCCGTTATGTAAAAAATTTACTGATTGGCATTCCTGATGAGGCGCGCAGTGAAATAACCACGTTGCGCAATGAGGGTAAAGATGAAGAAGCGGACAGCTTGCTCAATGAGGAATTGGAAAAAATTGAGCAGGAAGCGCAACAGGTATATGCGATGCTGAAAAATGGTGAATCTTATGATGCGTTGCTTGCTGAATATGGGGATGATCCCGGGATGAAAGAAGGCGCAGCAAATGCGCAGACAGGATACCATATTTATGATGGTAGCACTAGCTATGAGCAAAATTTTAAAGAGGCTGCAATGGCGCTTGAAAATCCCGGAGATATTTCGGAGCCCATTGCTTCTGATTATGGGTATTACATTATTAAATATGAAAGTGATTCTGTTGCACATGATGTTCCTCTAGAAGGTGTTAAAGAAAAAATTCGTGAAATACTCATTAAAGAGAAAGCAAGTGAGTATTATGAAGAGATTTATGAAAATTGGAAACGACAGGCAGAAATTGTAGAATATAAAGAACGTATTTATTAAAAAAGAGCAGATTTTTCTGCTCTTTTTTAATGTTATCCATATTTTTCTATTCACATTCTTTAATTTAGGCCGTTTCGATTGTAGCGGCTTTTTGTAATCCAAGTTTTTTAATGGCATCTTCTCGCATTTTATATTTTAATATTTTTCCTGCGACATTCATGGGAAACTCGGTAACAAAGTCGATATATTTAGGAACTTTATGGCGCGCCATATGCGAGACAATGTATTCTCGCATTTCTTGCTCGGTCATTTCAGCACCTTCTTTTAAAATAATACATGCCATAATTTCTTCGCCGTAACGTTCATCTGGAACACCAATAACCTGTACGTCCTGGACTTTCGGATGCGTATAGATAAATTCTTCTATTTCTTTAGGATAAATATTTTCTCCACCACGGATAATCATATCTTTGAGACGGCCAGTAATGCGGTAATTGCCTTCCGGAGTTTCGCAAGCCAAATCTCCAGTATGTAACCACCCATCTGAATCAATTGCAGCTTCGGTCGCACGAGGCATTTTATAATATCCTTTCATAATATTATAACCTCTGGCTACAAATTCACCAATTTCGCCAACAGGCATTTCCTGATTGGTTTCTGGGTCGACAATTTTGCATTCAATTTCAGGAAGTGCTCGCCCGACTGTTGCAACACGAACTTCTAACGGATCATCTGTGCTACTCATGGTGCAGCCTGGAGAAGCTTCGGTTTGCCCATAAACTATTGTAATTTCTGTCATGTGCATCTTATCTACAACGTCTTGCATAACGGAAATTGGGCAAGGGCTTCCTGCCATAATTCCGGTGCGCATATAGGAAAAATCGGTTTTAGGAAAATCTTCATGTTGTAACATAGCGATAAACATGGTGGGAACACCGTGAAAACAGGTGACGCGTTCATTAGTCACGCAGGCAAGTGCGGGTTTAGGTGAAAAATAAGGCAGAGGGAGCAACGTAGCGCCATGTGTCATTGCAGCAGTCATGGCCAAAACCATGCCAAAACAATGGAACATCGGCACCTGAATCATCATACGGTCAGCTGTCGAAAGATCCATGCGGTCTCCAATGCATTTACCGTTATTAACAATATTATAGTGAGTTAACATTACACCCTTGGGGAAACCGGTTGTTCCTGAAGTATACTGCATATTACATACATCGTGAACATCTACTGCTGCTGCCATGCGGTGAACTTGTTCTAATGGAATGCGGTTTGCACGGGCAACGGCTTCTTCCCAAGTTAGGCACCCTTTTTGACGGAAACCTATGGAAATTACATTGCGCAGGAAGGGTAAGCGTTTGCAGTGGAGGGGTTCTCCGGGTCGTGTATGCTCTAATTCTGGGCATAATTCAGCAACAATGGCAGAATAGTTGGAATCCCGATAACCGTCAATCATAATGAGCGTATGCGTATCTGATTGGCGCAGCAGGTATTCTGCTTCATGGATTTTATAAGCCGTATTGACCGTGACTAAAACAGCTCCTATTTTTGTTGTTGCCCAAAAGGCAATATACCATTGGGGTAAATTGGTTGCCCATATTGCAATGTGATCTCCATTTTTTACACCTAAGGAAATAAGGGCGCGTGCAAAAGTATCCACATCGTCACGGAATTCGGAATAAGTGCGGGTATAGTCCATTGTGGTGTACTTAAATGCCAATTGATCAGGGAATTCTTCAACCATTTTATCCAAAACCTGAGAAAAAGTTCTATCAATTAAAATATCTTTTTTCCAGATAAACTTACCGGTACCGGTATTATTGCTATATAAATGGTCCCGCAAACGCGCTGGTTTTTCAAATTTTCCCATAATGCTGATAAAGTGAGAAAAAATGACTTCCATATCATCGATATCATGTTTCCAATGAGGATCCCATTCCAACGAAATAAAACCGCTGTAATTAATGGAGCGTAAAGCGTTAATCATTTCGTGAAGAGGCAAAGAGCCTTCGCCGATTAAACGATATTCAAATTGCCCGTTAACAAGTTCCGAATCTTTAATATGCACATGTTTTGTGTAGGCTCCAAGATTTTGTATCGTTGTTTCGGGAGATTCTCCATTGATCCGGTAGGGATGGTTGAGATCCCATAAAGCAGCAAGGGAATCGCAAGCAAAATGATTTAATATATCTCTTAATTTTTCAGTATTGGTATAAATTCCAGTTGTTTCAATCAGAATAATTACGCCCAATCGTTCGGCTGTAGGAAGAAGCTGCTCCAGGCAAGAGATTACTGCAGCATCGTCTTCGGCTTCCGTACCGACACGTGTAGCCCGGACTCGGACGTAAGGAATATTTAAATTAAACGCTGTATGCAGGCATGAAGAAATTTCGTCGCATGCGTCTTTTTGTGCTTGCGGATCTGCAATGTTGCTTACGGAATCAAGGCAAGAAATGGATAAATTGCGTTCCATTAGATCACGGCGAATAGGCGCAGCCATGACTGCGTTGGCTGGACTATATTTATTTGAAAAATCAGATGAACGAATATCGTATAATTCAATGCCGGCAAAGCCGAGTTCCTGAGCAACATCACAAAAATTTTGAAAAGAATAACCATTCCAACCTTTTGTGGAAAAAGAGAGTTTCATTCTACGATTTCCTCCTCATAGACAATTTTGTTAAGTGCATTTAGATATGCTTTGATACTTGCGCCGATAATATCGGTAGATGTTCCGTTCCCTGAATATAGCCTTCCATTTGAACGCAAACGCACAAGAGCAGATCCCATTGCTTCGCGCCCTTCGGTAACGGCCTGGATTTGGAAATCATCCAGTTCATAATGGTGACCTACAATTTGCTCTATAGCTATGAAAGAAGCATCTATTGGCCCATCTCCCGTGCAAATACCGGATATCGGCTGACCATTTCTTTCTAGCTGTATATTGGCAGAAGCATTGATGACATTCCCGCTGTTAATTACATAACTGATCAGCTTATATGTTGATGGAACTTGAAGCGCTGTACTTGCAATAATTGCATCAAACTCTTTGGTGCCAATATTTTTTTTGGAAGCAACATTGCAAAAAGCTTCATATACTTTAATATTATCTTCTTCAGAGAGATCATAGCCCAGTTGGTGCGTTGCCTTAATTATTGTTTCTAAAGAATCGTTTTTATCTAAAGAAATTTGTAAATTGCTGTTATTTGCTCCGTTTTCAAAGGGAGTAGATTGTGCGCGGCGGGTTTGTGTAATCCAATTAATTTGACGGATGATCCGTTGCATTTCAGTAAATTTTAAATTGCAGCGCAAGCCCAGCATATCTCCGCGGTGACGAATGATATTAGCCGCCGCAAAAAGTGTTGCATAAGATGCACTACTTGCAGCAGCTTTAATATTTGTTGCTCCAGCTTGCACTGCCTGAATGGAACAGGCTGCAGCAACGTGTAATGTATCTGAACACTGAACGGACAGGGTTACTTTTTTTAGAGAAGGAATTTGTTCATACAACCTTTCGATAAATGCCTTAAATTCATCGGGCATCATTGCGCCCGCTGTATCGCAGATACTAATTATTGTAGCGCCAGCCTCGATTGCTGCTTGAATTGCTAAAGAAAGAAAGTCTTCTTCGCTCCTTGCTGCATCTTCAGCGGAAAATTCTACTTCCGGGCAAAGCTTTTTTGCCGCAGAAATCAAACTGGAGATCATTTCTAAAACAGCAGGAGCTTTTTTTTGGCAGGTATATGCCATTTGAATAGGAGAAACAGGCACATTAACAACCAGGCGAGGATGCGTTGCATTTTTAATTGCTTCCCAAGAAGTTTCAATTGATTGCGGATTTAAGGCAATGGGTAATGCAACTGTACTATTATGTACGAGTGAAGCGATTGTTTTAATGAGTAAAGTATCAGTCTTTTCATCTTGCAAGGGAGCAAATTCAATAGCATCCACCTGTAACTTATCTAATTGCTTTGCAATTTCAATTTTTTCTTTAAAGCTCAGAGCGTTATCAATGCGGTGAGCCTCTTCCCGCAAAGTGATGTCTGTAAATGTAATGGTCTTCAAAATTAAATACTCCTTTTTTACTGGTTAAATAAAAAAATCCCTGAAGCCTTACGACTTCAGGGACGAAATTACTCGTGGTACCACCCTGTTTGCTAAAACATTAAAATAATTATTCACACTGCTTCAGCCACTTAATCGAAATTCAAATAAATTTCTAGCCATGATAACGGGGCATCCGTAACTCCTTATCCTTACTATTATTACGACTCGGGAGTTCTGCTCTGGAATGAGACTGCATTTTTTGCTTTGATTGGCTTGCACCATCCGCCAATTCTCTAATTCAATACAAAATATACATAATTCCTTCAACGCATTTATTAATGAAAGTAAATGCATTATAACAAGGAAGAAAAAAATTGTCAAGTAAATGATAAAAATAATTTTATTTTTTAAATGCAGTAAACAAAATGAATAAAAGTTTTTTGCTTGCAGATAATAGATTTGTCAAGATTATACAGTAAAGGAGTAATTTGAGAGTGAAGGCAACAGGAATCGTACGAAGAATTGATGATTTAGGGAGGATTGTTGTTCCTAAAGAAATTCGACGCACATTAAGAATTAGAGAGGGTGATCCCTTGGAAATATATACACAAACAGACGGAAGTGTAATTTTAAAAAAATATTCACCGGTTAACGAACTAAGTGAATATGCCGAAGAGTTGGCAAGATCTATGGGAAACGCGCTCGATCGAACAGCGTTAATTTGTGATAAAGATATTGTTGTTGCGGCAAGTGGAATAAATCGCCGCGAATACATGGGAAAGCCAATTAGTAAAGAATTGGAAGAAGCAATAGAAAAACGTAAGGGGATTATTAGAAATAATCGGGAAATTGAGAGCTTTATTCCGATTAGCAAAAATAAGGAAGAAGAAAATTTTCGGGGTCAACTAATTCAGCCAATTATTTGCGAGGGACAAACAATAGGAGCTGTTATTTTACTTAATCATGCACAGAATAAACCCCTGGGTGAAATAGAAGCAAAAAGCGCCGAAGTCGCTGCGATTTTTATTGGAAGTCAAATGGAACAATAACAAATAAAATAATTTTTAATAAAAAAAGGGAAGCAAATAAAATAGCTTCCCTTTTTTATGTTTTTAAACCTAACGATCAGCAGAGGGGAAATAATTCAAATAAAAAATAATGTAAATAAAAATTTATAAATAACCACTTATTTTTTTGCATAAATTTTTATGAGAAAGTAGGGGAAAAAATGAAAAGAAGATCGAAAAGTATGATAAAAAGCGCACTCATTCTAAGCGGTGCAGGAGCAATATGTAAAGTATTGGGCATGATCTATCGAATTTTGCTTAGCAATATTTTAGGAACACAGGGGATGGGCAGTTATCAGTTGGCCTATTCTATATACGGAATGCTGCTTGTAGCGGTTTCAGGAGGGATGCCGGCTGCGTTATCTGCAATTGTCGCAAAGCGTTTTGCAAAGAGAGATTTTATAGGTGCAGAAGAATATCTTAGAGCATCAACGCATTTAATGGGATGGCTTGGCGTTGCGTTCGGAGCAGCTCTTTATTTATTTAGTGGATTATTAAGTAAATGGGTGGGTATGGAATCAGTAAAAAATATATTGAAGACGGCATCGCCTGCGATATTTTTTGTTGGTCTTACTTCTTGCTACAGGGGATTTTATCATGGGGCACAGGATATGCTGCCTTCTGCTTTTTCTCAAGTTTGCGAGCAGACTGTAAAAATTGCGGCCGGAATATATTTTTCGACTCTATTTATTAGAAAAGGGGAAGCATATGGAGCTGTAGGCGCGATGTTGGGTGTTACTATTTCGGAAGCGACTGGGCTGCTTGTAGCAAAGGCTTTTTCAAAGAAAAGAAAAAAGAAGAATTTACAAGGAAGAAAATGGGGAGCCAAGGCAGCGGAACTTGTTAAAATATCGCTGCCTATTACGCTTGGAATGGCGGTTATTCCTATGTTAGGTAGTGTAGACTCCATATTAAGCATGAAAATATTACAAAATGCTGGATATACGTATAAGGAAGCATCCGGTCTTTATGGTTTATATAGTGGGTTTGTGTTGCCTGTAATCAATTTGCCTGGAATATTGGCATCGGCTATTTCGGCAAGTTTGGTTCCCGCAATTTCTGCGGCAATTGCAAACGATCGGAAAGATTTGCAGCAAAAGCAGTTCAGCTTTGGGCTAAAAGCAATGTGTGTATTGGGAATTCCTCTTTGCGTGGGATTCTGGACGCTTGCAGAACCTATTTTAAGCACATTGTATAAAAATTTATCTTCTGATGAAATGACCCTTGCTGTACAATTGTTTAGACTAATGGCTCCATGTGCGTTGTTTTCAATGATCGCACAGATTACGGGAGGAATGTTGCAGGGAATGGATCATATGGGGATTCCGGTAATTAATTTAGTAATCGGTGCAGTTAGTAAAATTTTATTGGGTGTATGTTTAATTGGTATACCACAAATTCATATGAAAGGGGCGGCAATTGGAAGTGTATGCTGTTATCTTGTTGCGGCAGTTTTAAACACATTAGCGGTTTTAAAATACGGAAACGGAGAATACGTTTTTGCTGATTGTTTTTTAAAACCTTTAATTGCGAGTCTGTTTATGTTGGTAGTTGTAAATAAAAGTTATGCGGTATTATGCGAGAGTACAAAAGTTGGAGCATTAATTTGTTCTGTTTTTGCCGGAGTTTTGACTTATGGTTTTGGGATTATGATTTCGGGAGCGGTTAAGCGGCAGGATTTTTCTAGGCAATCACCACAAACTCCCTTTCTCAAGAAAAACGGATATATGTTGTTGTAAATTTATTTAGCAATGTATAAATCCAAGTAAAATAGTAGAGATTAGTATTGACAAATCATCTAAAGGATATTATGATATATCCGAGTAAAAAAGTAGGGATTGGAGGCGGAGTTGTTGAAACTTTCTACAAAAGGCAGATATGGTTTGCGGGCAATTGTAGATCTTGCTGTTCATCAGCAGCAAGGAGCGGTATCGATTAGCAGTATCGCAATGAGGCAATCCCTTTCGGAACATTATTTGGAGCAATTAATGTCTAAGCTCAAAAAGGCGGGGCTAATTTGCAGTGTTCGAGGTGCACAAGGAGGATATATTTTAGCAAAAGAGCCTTCAGAAATTTCGGTGGGCGATATTCTTCGCGCATTGGAAGGAGATTTGGTGCCGGTGGCCTGTGCGGCAATTACCGGAGTTGACGGGAGTTGCAGCGGAGAACATACATGTGTAACAAAGTATGTCTGGCAACAAATCAATGAAAGCATTAATCAGACAGTTGATCATATTTTTTTGGACAAGCTGATTGCAGAAAGCCGTAAAAAGCAACTTGAGTCCGGGGAAAAGCAAAATTGTCCCATCTGAGGAGAAGATTTGAATATTTTTTGGAGGATAATATGAAAAAGCCGATTTATCTAGATAATGCAGCAACAACGGTAACAAGGCAAGAAGTAATTGAAGAGATGCTTCCTTATTTTGGCGAATTTTATGGAAATCCCTCAACGGTGTATTCTCTTGGTACTGCCAGTAAACAGGCTGAAGAAAAGGCAAGGCAGATCATTGGTGATTCGCTTGGTGTTCCAGCACAAGATATATATTTTACGGCAGGAGGAACAGAAGCTGATAATTGGGCAATAAAAGCAACTGCAGAAGCTTATGCAAATAAAGGAAAGCATATTATTACATCTAAAATTGAACATCATGCAGTTTTGCATACGTGCCAGTATCTGGAACAGCATGGATATGAGGTGACATATTTGGATGTGGATGAAGATGGGTTAATTAGTCTGGATGAATTGAAAAGTGCAATTCGACCGGATACGATATTAATTTCGATTATGTTTGCCAATAACGAGATTGGTACAATTGAACCAATTGCAAAAATTGGGGAAATAGCAAAGGCCAATGGAATTATTTTTCATACAGATGCAGTACAGGCATATGGTCAGCTTCCCATTAATGCGCAGACCATGCATATCGATATGTTATCGGCAAGCGGCCATAAATTAAATGGACCTAAAGGAATTGGCTTTCTATATATTAGAAAGGGTTTGAAATTGAAATCCTTTATTCACGGAGGGGCGCAAGAACGTAAACGTCGTGCGGGAACCGAAAATGTTCCCGGCATTGTTGGATTAGGTAAAGCGGCGGAACTGGCGATGGAAACAATGCAGGAGCGTACACAAAAAGAAATCGCCTTACGCGACCACTTGATTGAGCGTGTATTGAAAGAAATTCCTTATACACGGTTAAATGGGCATAAAACATTGCGCTTGCCCAATAATACAAATTTTTGTTTTCAATTTATTGAAGGGGAAAGCATGCTTATGATGTTGGATATGGCGGGAATATGCGGATCCAGCGGTTCAGCTTGCACTTCCGGATCATTAGATCCTTCTCATGTGTTGTTGGCGATAGGATTGCCTCATGAAATTGCTCATGGTTCTTTGCGGTTAACGTTAAGCTATGAGACAACTCTTGAAGAGATCGATTATACAGTGGAACAATTAAAAATGATTATTGAAAAACTGAGAGCAATGTCACCGCTATATGCGGATTTTATAAAAAAACAGAATAAATCCAGATAAGGTAGGAGCAAAAACGATGTATAGCGAAAAAGTGATGGATCATTTCCAACATCCAAGAAATATGGGAGAAATAGAAAATGCCAGCGGTATCGGAACGGTTGGTAATGCTAAGTGCGGAGATATTATGCGTATTTTCCTCGATATTGACGAAAACGGAATAATCCGCGATGTAAAGTTTAAAACTTTTGGATGCGGTGCGGCTGTAGCAACGAGCAGTATGGCCACAGAGCTTGTTAAAGGCAAATCGATTCAAGAGGCGATGAAGGTGACAAACCAAGCGGTAATGGAAGCACTTGATGGGCTCCCGCCAGTAAAGGTACATTGTTCCTTGCTGGCAGAAGAGGCAATTCATGCTGCGCTTTGGGATTATGCGACAAAGAATAATATTAAAATTGAAGGATTACAAAAGCCTAAAAGTGATATTCATGAGGGTGAAGAGGAAGAAGAATACTAATTGGCTTTTGAAAAACGAGAAACGCCGGGATTGTAGATACCCGGTGTTTTTTATACAAAAAATGGGTATTTCATATTTGTAGGGAGAAAATAGTTTTGTATTTTCTGTGATTAAAAAATATCTAAGGAGAAAGGCAAAGAATGATTCTGGCTGCCGAGAAATACTTGACAATTTGATATGATTCATAATTCCTTTACAATCATTATGTTTCTTGACGAAAAGAGCATGGTATAATTGAATAAAAAAATAAATGACAGGAGAGGTTGGGATGCTTACGATTCTTGGAGTCGGAACGGGCAGGTTTTCTTCTCTCACTATGCAGGGATATGAACTTTTATGTTCGGCTAAAACGGTAATATTGCAAACTGCGTGTATTCCGCTGGCGCAAGAACTAAAACGAAGGCAGATAGCTTTTGAAACGTTAGATATATGTTATGAACAAGCGGAAGATTTTGATGAACTACAAGAAAGAGTGAGGCTGTATCTGGAAAAATATGCAGATGCCCTTCTATGCATTGTCGGGGATCTATATACAAATACGTTGGTTCGTTCAATTTTGCAGTTTCGCAAAGCGGAATTGATTCCGGGAATGGGATTTGGTAGCGAAGCGTTATCTTTATGTACAAAAGAAATTGGACAGAGTCGAGTGCTTTGCGCTTCTGCTTATGAATTTATGCAAACCGAATATACAGGTTTAGGTGCGCTTGTTGTTACCGAAATTGATTCACCTTATTTGGCAGCAGATATTGTTCTGAAGTTGATGCGCTATTTTTCGGAAGATCACGGTGTTTTTATAGTGCAGCATGGGAAAAAACAATTATACACGATAAAAAAATTGTGTTTTTGGAAAGATTGGGATTATAGTAGTGTCCTAGTCGTTCCTGAACAGTGTATAACCAAAAAAGAGGGGTATACTTTTGAAGATTTTTGCCGTATTATGGATATTTTATTGGGGGAAAACGGATGTGATTGGGATAAAGCACAAACACACGAAAGCCTGCGCATTCATCTAATAGAGGAATGTTATGAAGTTATTGAAGCAATTGACCAAAACGATCCGTTTATGCTTTCAGATGAGTTGGGCGATTTGTTAATGCAGATTGTGATTCACGCAAAAATTGCACAAAAGCACGGAGAGTTCGATATACAGGATGTCAGTACAGAAATTTCTCGTAAGATGATCAGACGACATCCTCGTGTTTTTGGACAGGCGGAAGACGAAACTTTAAGTTGGGAAGACCTGAAGAGAAAAGAAAAACCTTGGAATACCTATAGCGAAGCATTAAAAAATATTCCGCAAGCAATGACCGCTTTGGTACGTACAGAAAAAATATTTAAAAAAGCAAATTCGTTAAAAATTTTTTCAATCGAGTTAAAACAGATATGGGATGAATTATCTGATTTAGCATGTCGATTAAGAAATTCCGCGGGGCAGGAAAAGGAAGAGCTCGGGGGCGACTTTTTATTTATGACAGTGGCTCTGTTGAGCATGATGGGAATTAATGCAGAGACGGCGCTGATCGGGGCGTGCAATCGATGGATAAAAAATATGGAGAAAACAGAAGAACTTGCACGTATGGAAGGGCAAGATTTGGCAAAAATAGGGAAAAGTACGTTTGAAAAGCTATGGCAGAAGGCGAAAAGCGTAAAATAATCTATAAAATATGTAAAAAGTCTTGTAAAATATAGTCTAATTGGTTATAATCTACTTCGATAAAGTTAAAAAGCGCATTGTGATGCATTTTTTTAGTAATGTAGTAACGTGTGGGATTTTTTATTTCTCAAGGAGGTAAAACAAGGTGAATAAAACAGAACTGATCGCAGCAATTGCAGCGAAAGCCGAACTTTCTAAAAAGGATGCAGAAAAGGCATTGTTGGCATTTACAGATACTGTTGTAGAAGAATTGACCAATGGCCAGAAAGTACAGATTGTAGGTTTTGGTACATTTGAAGCACGTGAACGCGCAGCAAGAAAAGGAATTAATCCGCTTACAAAAGAGACGATTGATATTGCTGCTTCCGTAGTTCCTGCATTTAAGGCTGGTAAGGCATTTAAAGATGCGGTGAAATAAGTGGGCGTTAAGAAATGGTTCTGCCTGACGGACAGAACCATTTCTTTTTTATGGAGGGAAACATACATAAGGAATAAGCAGGGAGATAGTTAGATGAGACTGGATAAATTTTTGAAGATCTCGAGAGTGATTAAACGAAGAACGGTTGCCGCTTCTGCTGCAGATGCGGGAAGGGTACTTGTAAATGGAAGAGTTGCCAAACCTGGGCACCAGGTAAAAACGGGTGATGAGATTTTGATTGAATTTGGAAACAGTTCATTAAAAATTCGCGTAAAAGAATTACGAGAAAATATCCGTAAAGACGAGGTAGATACACTCTATGAGGTAATTGATTAATGAAAACTTACGCGATTATATTGGCCGCAGGGAAAGGGCTTCGAGCAGGGTTAAAAAAAAATAAAATGTTTGCGCAGTTGGCCGGGAGAACACCGCTGGAATATAGTTTGAGGGCCTGTAAAAAAGCAGAGTGTTTTGACGGAATAGTCATTGTTTGCCAGGATTGCGAAATGGGAATCGCAAAGGAAATTGGAAGTAAAATTTTTCCCGATGCAATTTATACTGTAGGAGGAAAGACACGTCAGGAGTCCGCTTATGCCGGGCTAATGGCATTGCCTGATGATGTACAAATTGTTGCTATCCATGATGGCGCACGTTGCTTTATTACCCCAGAACTAATTGTGAGGTGTATACAAAGCTGCGAGTTATACGGCAGTGGCGTAGCTGGGCGTAGATGTACAGATACAGTAAAAACAATTGATAATCGGGATTGCTTTGTTCGTACACTGAATCGAGATGAGATTATTCTGGTGGAGACGCCGCAGGTTTTTATAAAAGAAGAAATTATAGAGGCTTATAAAAAAGCTTTTGCTGAAGGATATACTGGCACTGATGATGCAGGTTTGATGGAACGCATGGGGAAAAAAGTGCGGTTAGTTGAATCTAAAGAAGAAAATTTTAAGTTAACTATACCCCGTGATTTTATCCGCGGTGAACAACGATTATTGGAAAGTCGTTTGATGCATGTAGGGCAAGGCTATGATATTCATGCGTTGGTGAGTGGACGTAAATTGATTTTGGGTGGAGTGGAAATTCCGAACGAAAAAGGCTTGCAGGGCCATTCGGATGCGGATGTATTAATTCATGCGCTGATTGATGCGCTGCTTGGTGCGGCGGCATTAGGGGATATTGGAGAATTATTTCCGGATACAAATCCCATATATAAAGATATTGACAGTATGTTGCTTTTAGAACAGATTCGGGAATTACTGGAAGAAAATTTTTGGGCAATAATGAATATTGACGCGACATTATTTTTGGAGAAACCAAAGATGAGTCCATATAAGGAAAGCATTCGTAAAAATATTGCGGATGCATTGGGATTAAGCATGGAACAGGTGAACATAAAGGCAAAGACGGCAGAAAGATTTGGCGTAATAGGAGATGAAAAAGCAATAGCAGCTGCAGTTACCTGTGCATTGCGTAAAAGATAAAAAGAGATTGTAAAATGAGCATAGAAAAAAAGTTACGAGAAGGCAGTGTGCATTGTAAACGGAGAAATAACCGTGTACATCGCCGTATGGAAAAACGACAAAAAAATAGAAAAAAATGGATTTATTGGGGGGCAGCAACAATCTTTGCAGTAATGCTCAGTGTACTGCTTGGTTTATTGATGAAAAAGGATCCGCCTCCTGTATTGGTGCCGGGAGCAATTGTTGATTCTGCGGTGACTGCGATTACCGCGGATGCTTCAGATATCAGTTATTTGCAAAGAGAGGCGAAAATTCAATATAATTCTATAAATGATCCCTATAAATATGGAGATGATATTGTTTTTTCTTCAACTGCAGGCAGTGCATCATATACGCGAATGGTTGTTTATCAAACTGACTTGGAAGAAAGTTATACAATTCCTGCAAAGGTAAAATATAATAATTTGACGGGAATGGTAATGAATGAGAAATATATCGTCTATTTGGATGCATCTACCGGCGGAGGCGGTCGTATTTGCAGCTATAACCGAAACACAGAGGAATTTGATATAATTAAAGAATATGCCTATGCGATGCCAAAACTTTGCTTATATGGAGAATATCTTGCTTTTTTACAACAGGCAGGAGAAAATACCGACCGTTTATACATATATCATTTGGAAACGGGAGAATCAGTAACGCCAAAAGTATTTGAAGGTTCGGCTGCGCAAACGGGCGGTATACATTTGGATGGAACAACCTTGACTTATGCTGTAACTTATTACGAAGACGATATTTTGATGAGTCGTGTAACAACGTTGGACCTGACAACAGGGGCTGAACAGAATTATGATTGGAGTCGTCTGGTATATTCACCGCAAAAAAATGGGAACTATATTGCCTTTCTGTCATCTGCTTCCGGGGTTGCAGATGATATTTATCTTAGTGAAAATGGCGGGCAACCACAGTTGTTGGTTTCCGATGTTACAAACATGAAAATTGGCGACGACTTTCTGGCTTATACAAAAGGGGATGTTGTATATGCTTATGTTTTTGAAACGGGAAAAAGCTATCGGCTTAATACGACCGTTTCTAAAGGACTTTTGGCCAGTGTAAGTGGGAAAAGTGTTTGTTGGTATGATGTGACCAGTTATGATGATGTAGATATCGTAAAATATGCAAATATGGAATGGTGATGCATTAGAGGGTTATATCGGAAAGGGTGGGGAAATGGCAAAAGGGAAAACTTTATATCGTTGCTCTGTATGTGGCTATGAAACGGTAAAGTGGCTGGGTAAATGCCCGTCATGTGGAGATTGGAATACGATGCAGGAGATTGCGCGGGAAATATCACAACCATATGCTGGGAAAATAAAGCCTGCGGTGCAAGTGGACCTTTCGAAAATTGTAGAATTAAAGGATATCCGGGAAACAATAAGTGCGCGAATAAAAACGGGCATTAGCGAACTCGATCGCGTGTTAGGCGGCGGCATTGTGCCGGGGAGCGTTGTGTTGGTCGGTGGTGAGCCCGGAATAGGGAAGTCTACTTTATTTTTGCAAATGGCAGATAAGTTAGCGCAACGTAGGGAGGTTCTATATGTTTCGGGAGAAGAATCGGCTGAACAGGTCGGTATGCGGTTTTCCCGCCTGCATCTCAATTCTTCACTGCAGTTTATGGCAGAAACACAGGTCGAAGTAATTTTAGCGGCTGCCGAACAGAAAAGGCCCGAAATCCTTATTGTGGATTCTATTCAAACAGTTTATTATACTGATGTTTCTTCGGCTTCAGGAAGTATTAGCCAGGTGCGTGAATGTGCAGCAGCGCTTGTTCGCTTTGCAAAAAGCAGTAATACGGCAGTTTTTATCATAGGGCACGTCACAAAGGATGGTAATATTGCTGGTCCGCGCGTTTTAGAGCATTTGGTTGATACAGTGCTTTACTTTGAAGGAGAAGCGCAAAGTGCGTTTCGTATTTTGCGAGCAGCAAAAAACCGGTTTGGATCGACAAATGAAATTGGTGTATTTGATATGGATAGTAATGGAATGCAAGAAGTAAAAAATCCTTCTGCAATTATGCTTTCGGGCAGACAAAAAGGAATTCCGGGTTCTTGCATTTATTGCGCTCTTGAAGGGACGCGGCCGGTATTGATTGAGGTAGAGGCTTTAGTTAGTGAGACGTCTTTTGGAACCCCGCGACGTATGACAACGGGAGCAGATTATAATCGGGTTAGCTTAATTATTGCCGTATTGGAGAAAAAAGTTGGCTTGAAAATGTATAACCAGGATATTTTTGTAAATGTTGGGGGAGGTATGCGCATATGGGATACTTCTTTGGATTTGCCAATTGCAGCAAGTATTGTTTCTAGTTTTCGTAACCGTGCAATCCGCTCGGGAACTGTCTTATTTGGGGAAATTGGCCTAACCGGGGAAATACGGCATATTTCTCAAGCTGAAAAAAGAATTGCCGAAGCAGAAAGAATGGGTATGCAAAGAGTAATTCTTCCTTCAAGTAATATGGTCACGGTAAAGAAAAACATTCAATTAATCGGTGCAAAATCTTTATATGATGCATTAAACGCGATTTTTGAATAAAATCATCAAAGATAAGAAATAAAGGATTTATAAATTGATAAGGTTGTTTTTTTAAGTTACTCTAAATAAGAGTTTTTATTGTGGGTTTATATTTTAAATGACGAGAGGAAAAATTTGTTGTGAAAAAACTTTTGAAAGTTTTATTAATATTGGGCGGCGCGTCGGTAGGTTTGGGTATAGCGCAATTGGTTATCTTTGTAGTAAATACACGCTATGGAAATTTTGGCGGGAACCATGATTGGTGGATACAGCCTGTTTTTTTGGGGTTTTGTATTGCTCTTGGTAGTGTATTGGCTTTGATTTTTTCCGAGAGTCTTCTTAAAACGATAATGCAGTTTATCAAAAAAATAGAAAAGACTATTGCTCAGACATCTTATCGAACGCTTCTATTTAATGCTGCAGGGCTGTTTTTCGGGCTTATTGTTGCTTTTTTTCTTTCTACAATTGTATCGTTTTTGGGAAAAACTTTGCTTGTATTTTGTATTAATGCAGGAATATATATGATCTGTATTTACCTTGGCTTGGTTTTCGCAAAAAAAATGGTTCATGCAAGAGAGGAAATTGGGTTTTATACTTCGGAAAATATTTCGCGCAGTAATCAAAAATTTGTTGATACGAGTGTAATTATAGATGGAAGAATTCTCGATATTTGCAAAACAGGTGTTTTGGAAGGGCAATTACTGGTCCCTGAGTTTGTATTGGCGGAGTTGCAGCATATTGCTGATTCTGAAGATCCGTTAAGAAGGGCTAAAGGGCGGCGCGGGTTAGATATTTTAAGAAAAATGCAAAATGAATTGAAAGAGTATGGTTTATTAGTAGAAGTAAAAAAACTTGAAAAAAACGAAGAAGAACCGGTTGATATTGCGTTACTTCGTTTGGCAAAGAAAACGGGAGGAAAGGTTCTGACACTGGATTATAATTTGAATAAAGTTGCTGCAGTACAAAAAGTAGCAGTAATTAATATTAATGAGTTGGCAAATGCGATTAAGCCCTTAATGTTGCCAGGGGAAGAAGTGAAGGTTTGTATTTCAAAAAAAGGAAGAGAAAGAGAGCAGGGAATTGCATATTTGGACGACGGTACAATGATTGTGGTAGAAGATACGAAAGACAGGTTAGGTGAAGAACTCAATGTTGTTGTGACCAGTGTTTTACAGACCGCGGCAGGCCGTATGATATTTGCAAAACCATCAGAAAAATAGTTCGGATTAAAAATGTTAATAATTTGTAAATTTAAAGTTGATTGTTCCATATTTTGGAAAAACAAAAAATAAAAATTCTCCAAGGGGAAGAAAAATCATATTTTTTAGGGAAACACGTCGTTGACGTGTCTTTTTTTTATTGACATGAATTTAATAAAATGTTATTATATCATACTGCACTATCTAGAAGTTTATGCTTTTTGAGGAATAGATGTGCAATGTGAAAGACCGCATTATAATCGCCTTTTTTAAGTAAAAGTTCGTTTTTGTTGATTAAGAGGTTGATGTAATTCGCAGGAAAAACGAAAAATAATGAATAGGAGTGAGTGGTTCAAGTATGGTGCATGAAGTAGAAGCAGGAAAAACAAAACGAATGAGTTTTTCCAAAATTCAGGAAACCATTGAAATTCCTGATCTCATTGAGATCCAGAAGGATTCCTATGAACGTTTATTGAAATACGGTTTACGAGAAGTATTTGATGATATTTCGCCGATTACCGACTATTCAGAAACGTTGGTTCTGGAGTTTTTAAATTATCGGGTACTGGATCAGGCAAAATACGACATCGAAGAGTGCAAAGAGCGCGATGTAAACTATGCTGCCCCTTTAAAAGTGGAGGTTCGCTTAATCAACAAAGAAACTGGCGAAGTGAACGTACAGGAAGTCTTTATGGGCGACTTCCCGTTGATGACTCCTAAGGGAACTTTTATTATAAACGGAGCCGAACGAGTGATTGTAAGCCAGTTGGTACGTTCTCCGGGCGCTTATTTTAGTTCGGTAAAAGATAAAACTGGAAAAGATTTGTTTTCATCACAGGTAATTCCGAATCGTGGAGCATGGCTTGAATTTGAAACGGATTCCAACGATGTTCTTTCTGTTCGCATTGACAGGACAAGGAAATTGCCTGCAACCGTATTGATTCGTGCGATGGGAATTGGTGAGAACCATGAGATTCTTTCTTATTTTGGTGATGATGAGATTTTAGAGGCGACCATTGCTAAAGATACGGCAGAAAACCAACAGGAAGGATTGCTGGAAGTATATAAGCGCTTACGGCCGGGAGAACCTCCTACGGTAGAAAGCGCTAGCATGCTGATAGAATCGTTATTTTTTGATCACAAACGCTACGACTTGGGCAGAGTAGGGCGATATAAATTTAATAAGAAGCTTTCTTTGGCGATACGGATCCAAGGGCATATAGCTGCAGAAAACATTATTCATCCTGAAACAGGCGAGTTGCTTGTTGCTGCAGGAGAAATCATTAGTGAAAAAGCAGCAACTGAAATTCAAAACGCCGGAATTAACTCTGCGAAACTGGCTTTTGGAGAAGAAGTTTTTAAAGTGATTGGCAATCATTTTGTTGATGCGCATATATATTTGAATTTTGATCCAGAAGAAGTAGGAATTAATGAGCAAGTTTATTATCCGGCGTTTAAGCAAATTTTAGAAGAAGCGGAAAATGAAGAAGATTTACGTGATAAACTTGCAAAAAATATTGCTGTATTAATTCCCAAGCATATTATTGTTGAAGATATGTTTGCATCAATTAGCTATCAGCTTGGATTACGCTATGGTGTAGGTTCACTGGATGATATCGACCACCTTGGAAATAGAAGAATTCGTTCGGTAGGCGAATTGTTACAAAATCAACTTCGGGTCGGATTATCACGCTTAGAAAGGGTTGTGCGTGAACGTATGTCTATTCAGGATTTGGAACGTGCAACACCATCGGCTTTGATTAATATTCGACCGGTAACGGCAGCGATTAAAGAATTTTTTGGTTCATCACAGCTTTCTCAATTTATGGATCAAACTAATCCTTTGGCAGAGTTGACTCATAAACGCAGACTTTCTGCATTGGGGCCAGGCGGCTTAAATAGAGATAGAGCAAGTTTTGAGGTTCGTGATGTTCACCATTCTCACTATGGCAGAATGTGCCCGATTGAAACGCCTGAAGGCCCCAATATCGGACTAATTGGTTCGCTTTCTACTTATGCTCGCGTAAACGAGTATGGTTTTGTAGAATCGCCTTATCGGGTAATTGATAAAGAAAAGGGCGTAGTAACAAATGAAATCCGCTATATTACAGCAGATGAGGAAGATCACTATATTGTGGCTCAGGCTAATGAACCTTTGGATGAACAGGGAAGATTTATTAATGAGAGAATTACATGCCGTCAGCAGGATCAATTTGTTGAAGTGCCTGCTGATATGGTGGATTTGGTAGATGTCTCTCCGCGCCAATTGGTTTCTGTCGCATCTGCAATGATACCTTTCCTTGAAAACGATGACGCAAACCGGGCTTTGATGGGTTGTAATATGCAACGACAAGCAGTACCATTGTTAATCCCGGAATCACCTATTGTAGGAACGGGTATGGAAGGTAAAGCTGCATATGACTCTGGCGTACTGGTTAAGGCTGAGCGTGCTGGTTATGTTAAAAGTGTACAGGCAAACCGTATTGTTGTGGTTGCGGATAACGGTGAAGAAGATGTATATAAACTCATTAAATATTCTCGTTCCAACCAGGGAACATGTATAAACCAACTTCCGCTTGTATATAAAGGAGACCGGGTCGAAAAAGGAGAAGTCTTGGCGGACGGACCTTCTACCGACAAAGGAGAAATTGCTCTTGGTAAAAATATTTTAATGGGCTTTATGACCTGGGAAGGTTATAACTATGAGGATGCTGTTTTGATTTCAGAGCGCCTGGTTAAGGATGACGTTTTTACGTCAATTCATATTGAGGAATACGAATCCCAAGCCAGAGATACCAAGCTGGGTCCCGAAGAAATTACGCGAGATATTCCCAATGTTGGCCCGGAAGCTTTAAAAGATTTGGATGCCATGGGAATTATTCGCATTGGTGCAGAGGTGACAAGTGGAGATATTTTGGTCGGTAAGGTTACACCAAAAGGTGAAACAGAACTGACAGCAGAGGAACGCTTGTTGCGTGCTATTTTTGGAGAAAAAGCACGTGAGGTACGAGATACCTCTCTTCGTGTTCCGCATGGAGAAGGCGGTATTGTTGTTGATGTTAAGATCTTTACAAGAGAAGATAAGGATGAACTTACTGCCGGAGTAAATAAGCTGGTCAGAGTGTATATTGCACAGAAGAGAAAAATTTCGGTAGGAGATAAAATTGCTGGACGTCATGGAAACAAGGGTGTTATTTCTCGTGTTTTACCGGTGGAAGATATGCCCTTTTTGCCGGATGGTACGCCATTAGATATTGTTTTAAATCCGCTTGGTGTTCCTTCACGTATGAATATTGGTCAGGTTTTGGAAGTTCATCTCGGCTTGGCTGCAAAAGCAAATAATTGGAAAATTGCAACACCGGTCTTTGATGGGGCAACGGAAGAAGATATTGAAGAATTGTTGGCAAATTCTGGATTATCTCCGGACGGGAAGACAGTATTATATGATGGGCGTTCAGGAGAACCTTTTGAAAATCGAGTAACAGTTGGGTATATGTATATTCTTAAATTGCATCATTTGGTGGATGATAAGATTCATGCGCGTTCTACTGGTCCTTACTCTTTGGTTACGCAACAGCCGCTCGGAGGTAAAGCGCAGTTCGGCGGACAGCGCTTTGGTGAAATGGAAGTATGGGCGTTGGAAGCCTATGGAGCAGCAAATACATTGCAGGAGATTTTGACAGTAAAATCCGATGATATCGTAGGGCGTGTCAAGACTTATGAAGCAATTGTTAAGGGGGAAAACATTCCCGAACCCGGTGTCCCCGAATCGTTTAAGGTTTTAATTAAGGAATTGCAGAGCTTATGCTTGGATGTTAAAGTCTTGGGCGAAGGAGCACAGGAGATTCAATTGTTGGAATCAGACGATGATGATATTGATTTGGATATCAATATTGAAGGCGAAGAATTGCCAACTCAACAAAATACTGCTGAAAATCCTGATCAGGAAGAGCAAAATGAATTTGCGGAAGAAGATGAGGATGAAGATTTAGATATTGATGAAATTGATTTCAAGGGCTTGGGAGATATCTTGGATGAGGATGATGTACTTCCTGCAGAAGGGGAAGAGGACATGGACTTCCTGGATGATATTCTTTCTTCAGACTTGGATGATGTGTTTTCCGACGATGATCTGGATGACTAATCAATAACAACTGCGACTATAATTATAATTTTATGGAAGGGGAGGGTTTTACTTTGTTCGAACTCAATACTTTCGATTCGATGCAAATAGGTCTGGCATCGCCGGAAAAAATCAGAGAATGGTCCCATGGAGAGGTCAAGAAACCTGAAACAATTAACTATCGTACGCTGAAGCCTGAACGGGATGGATTGTTCTGTGAAAGGATTTTTGGGCCGACAAAAGACTGGGAATGTCATTGCGGACGATATAAACGGATCAGACATAAAGGGATTGTCTGCGAAAAATGTGGTGTAGAAGTTACACGTGCCAAAGTTCGTCGCGAACGAATGGGGCATATCGAGCTGGCGGCGCCGGTTTCTCATATTTGGTATTTTAAGGGAATTCCTTCAAGGATGAGCTTGCTTTTGGATATTTCTCCGCGAGCTTTGGAAAAAGTACTGTACTTTGCTTCTTTTATCGTTACTGATCCGGGAGAGACCTCTCTGGAATACAAACAATTGTTAAGTGATAAAGAATATCGTGAAGCAATCGAGACATTTGGCGAAGGCAGCTTTAAGGCGGGCATGGGAGCAGAGGCAATCAAGATTTTATTACAGGAATTAGACTTGGATGCCATAGCGGAGAGCTTAAAAGAAGATTTGCAAAGTTCTTCCGGGCAAAAACGTGCACGTGCTATTAAGCGAATGGAAGTAATTGAAGCCTTTCGCAAGTCGCATAATAAACCTGAATGGATTATATTGGATGTTGTTCCGGTTATTCCGCCGGAGTTGCGCCCGATGGTGCCATTGGATGGCGGACGCTTTGCAACATCAGATCTAAATGATTTGTATCGGCGTGTAATTAATAGAAATAACCGTTTAAAAAGGTTGTTGGAACTCAAAGCGCCAGATATTATTGTACGCAACGAAAAACGTATGTTGCAGGAAGCGGTTGATGCACTCATTGATAACGGCAGAAGAGGACGTCCCGTTACCGGTGTAGGAAACAGAGCATTAAAATCACTTTCAGATATGTTGCGGGGTAAACAAGGGCGTTTCCGCCAGAATTTGTTGGGAAAGCGCGTCGACTACTCCGGCCGTAGCGTTATTGTTGTTGGGCCTGAACTGAAAATGTATCAGTGCGGGTTGCCTAAAGAGATGGCATTGGAGCTCTTTAAACCTTTCGTCATGAAAAAATTAGCTGATGAAGGTTATGCGCATAACATTAAGAGTGCAAAACGCATGGTGGAAAAAGTGCGCCCGGAGGTTTGGGATGTATTGGAGGAAGTCATTAAAGGGCATCCTGTCCTGCTTAACCGTGCCCCCACCTTACATCGCCTTGGAATACAGGCTTTTGAACCCGTATTAGTAGAAGGTAGAGCAATTAAGTTGCATCCGTTAGCCTGTACAGCATTTAATGCAGACTTTGACGGTGATCAAATGGCTGTGCATGTTCCGCTCTCTGTAGAAGCGCAGGCTGAAGCACGTTATCTAATGCTTGCGGCCAATAACATATTAAAACCACAGGACGGTAAACCTGTTGTTATTCCGACTCAGGATATGGTATTGGGGTCATACTATCTTACTATCCTTAAGCCTGGAGCTAAAGGCGAAGGAAGCACATTTGCTTCTCCAGATGAGGCATTGCTGGCATATCACACTCATAATATTGAGATGCAGGCAAAAATTAATGTTCGTGTTAGCCGTGAAATAGATGGCGTTAAAAAAATGGGGATTATATCCACAAGTGCGGGAAGAATTATTTTCAATCAGGCTATTCCGCAAGATTTAGGATATTTAGATCGTACTAAGCCGGAAAATGAGCTGCAGTATGAAGTAAATGAGGTTGTTGGCAAATCCCAGCTCGGAAAAATTGTTGGGCGTTGCTTTGAAAAATTAGGAGCCAGTAAAACTAGCGAGGTGCTGGATCGCATTAAAGCACAAGGTTATCATTATTCTACTATTGGTGCGATTACGGTTAGCGTTTCGGATATTAAGGTTCCTGTAGAAAAGAAGCAATATATTGCGGAAGCAGAAGAGCGCATCAGTCACATTGAACGGCAATATCGTCGAGGATTTTTGACTGATAAAGAACGTAAAGATAATGTTGTTGCTGTTTGGACGGAAACAACAAATAAAATTACCGCGGCATTGGAAAACGGAATGGATGACTTTAATTCCATTAATATGATGGCAAAGTCGGGCGCGCGCGGCAGTATTAATCAGATTCGCCAATTGGCAGGTATGCGCGGATTGATGGCAGATCCGTCTGGCGAAATTATTGAAATCCCGATCAGGGCAAACTTCCGGGAAGGATTAACAGTATTAGAGTTTTTCATTTCTTCACATGGTGCGCGTAAAGGCTTAGCAGACACGGCGCTTCGTACGGCAGACTCTGGTTATTTGACCAGACGCTTAGTCGATGTTTCGCATAATGTCATTGTAAGAGAAGTCGATTGTTTTGAACGGCTTGGCGAGCAAACGCAGGGAATAACGGTAAGCGATCTGTATAGTGGTAATAATAACGTTGTTGAACCGTTAGAAGATAGAATTCGCGGACGCGTAGCTGTTCATGATATATTACACCCTGAAACAGGAGAAGTACTGGCTTTGGCCAACGAGATGATCACTCCGGCTCAGGCGAAAGCGATTGTTGCTGCTGGAATTAAGGAGGTACAAATTCGCTCTGTACTTACATGTAAGAGTGAGAACGGTGTATGTGAAAAGTGCTATGGTGCGAATATGGCAACAGGAAATCTTGTTGATATTGGTGAAGCAGTAGGCGTTATTGCTGCACAGTCTATTGGCGAGCCCGGTACACAGTTAACGATGAGAACTTTCCACACCGGCGGCGTTGCAGGAGGAGATATCACTCAGGGTTTGCCTCGTGTCGAAGAACTATTTGAAGCCAGAAAACCCAGAGGGCAGGCGGTAATTTCCGAAATTGGCGGTACAGTCACTTTATCCGATAATAAGAAAAAACGCGAAGTCATTGTAACACCGGAGATTGGAGATTCTGTTGTATATCCAATTGCATATGGTGCACGGATTAAAGTGCAAAACGGCCAGGTTATTGAAGCGGGTGATGAATTGACAGAGGGATCCATAAACCCGGCAGATATTTTAAAGATCAAGGGGATTAAAGGAGTCCAGTCTTATCTGTTAAAAGAAGTCCAGATGGTTTACCGCATGCAGGGCGTTGAAATTTCAGATAAACATTTGGAGGTCATTATTCGCCAGATGTTGCGTAAGTGCCGTATAGATGATGCGGGAGAAACAAATATGCTGACGGGTGAAATGGTTGATGTGTTCCGCTTTGAAACTGAAAATGAAAAAGCGGTAAAAGAAGGGAAGCGCCCTGCAATTGCATCGCGTGTGCTGTTGGGCATAACCAAGGCTGCGCTTTCTACAGAATCTTTCTTCTCGGCTGCTTCTTTCCAGGAAACAACACGTGTCTTAACTGATGCAGCGATTAAAGGTAAAGTTGATCCGCTTGTAGGGCTGAAAGAAAATATTATTATTGGTAAGTTGATCCCTGCCGGGACTGGAATGAAACGATATAAAAATATTGATGCTGCAAAAAATATTCCCGATCAAGGGGCTACAATGCAGCTGGAAAATCTTTCGGCAGAGGCGTCTGTGCAGGAGTAATCAATACTCCTGCCTCTAAAAATGGGGAGGTACATGGTGGAAGTTCAGAAGATAAGTAGAAAGTGTACGGTTAAACATACACCCATTTGTAAATTTCTCGGAAGCGATGGTTGTGAAAAATGTTCTTTGTACAATGCGAATGTTAAAGAATATGAAAAAGTAAAAACCAATGAAATATGGGAGGTAACACAAACAAATCTTCCGCATAATGCGGACATGTTTCATGAATCAGAGACATGTTTGTTTTGCCGGAAAAGACCGGGGAATCCTAAAGTGGGATATGCTGTAATCGATATGGCTCATCCAGATCCTCCTTACAAAAAAGGGATGATTTTTGGATTAGGGAGTTTGCAAAGAGCAGACGTTGGAAGTCTAATCCCTTTTCCGATTGCAATTTGTAGGGAGTGCAGAAGGAAATATCGTTTGGCAGAAAATTTTAAATTTTATTCTGCTTTGCTCGGGTTTGTAATCGGACTCATCGTTGTATTGGCTATATCGCAATGGGAAGTGATACAGTATTCACCTACATATATCCCGATGGTTCTTCTATTGTTTATTATGGCTCTTGTTTATGTAGCGGGAGGATGGTTGTCGAAAAAATTAATTAAGAAATACAGCGCAGAAATGTATTTTCGTGTGTTTGATATACCCGAAACAAGAGAAATGGATGAATTAGGATGGTTTGTCTATCGCGATGAACAAGAAAAGACGAGAATGTTGATCTCTTCAAAGAAACCAAGAAAGAATTTTAAATTTTTTAGCAATGATCCTCGTCAGCCCGGAGATCCATGAAAGATTTTTAAAAATTCAGAATAGATAAGGAACTCTGGGTAATTATAAATTTTATGTTGACATGATGCCTTGGCAAATGATAAAATACATGTTACTGTATGTTATTTAATGCTGAAAATATGTATTCATTCCCCTAAGGGTTGCGTGGGAATCTTATATACATCTTTATAAAACTATATTTATATCAATCACGCAAGGAGGTAAAGAGTTAAGGTATGCCTACCATTAACCAGCTTGTAAAAAAAGGAAGAAAAACCATTGAATATAAATCGAATTCCCCGATTCTTCAGCAATGCCCGCAGAAGAGAGGAGTATGCACTGCAGTACGTACGATGACGCCCAAAAAGCCGAACTCTGCACTGAGAAAAATTGCAAGAGTACGTCTGGTAAACGGCATGGAGGGTACTGTTTATATTCCGGGTATTGGTCATAATTTGCAGGAGCACTCTGTTGTATTGATCAGAGGCGGTAGAGTTAAAGATCTTCCTGGTGTCCGTTATCATATTATCAGAGGCGCATTAGATGCTGCCGGTGTTAATGGAAGAATGCAAGGTAGATCGCGTTATGGCGCAAAGAAGAGTAAAAAGAGCAAATAAGTGTTTGGCAAAACAGATAAGGCCAACTTTATGACCAAAAATGACGGAGGTATAACATGTCTAGACGTGGTGGAACACCGAAGCGTATTGTTACGCCGGATCCAATCTATAAAAGTACAGTTGTAACAAAATTAATTAACCAGGTTATGCTGGATGGGAAACGTGGCACTGCACAACGCATTTGTTATGATGCATTGGAGCTTGTTGGCGAAAAAACGGGTAAAGATCCTATGGAAGTTTTTGAAGCAGCTATGGAAAATATTATGCCTGCACTGGAAGTTAAAGCAAGACGTGTCGGTGGCGCAACATATCAGGTT
Source organism: uncultured Clostridia bacterium (assembly GCA_944347775.1). GTDB lineage: Bacteria > Bacillota > Clostridia > Christensenellales > Christensenellaceae > QANA01. The sequence continues at coordinate 99,795 of CALVMT010000072.1, forward strand.
CCTATGGAAGTGCGTCCCGAAAGGAGACAAACCCTTGCGATCCGTTGGATGACGAATTTTTCCAGAGCGCGCGGAGAAAGAACAATGTCTGAACGTGTTGCTGCAGAAATTATAGATGCGGCAAATAATGCGGGGGCAAGTGTACGCAGAAAAGAAGAAATGCATAGGGCTGCTGAAGCGAATAAAGCATTTGCACATTTTCGCTTTTAAGCATTAGCTAAAAATGATCTTAACATGGTTTATGAGAATTTACGCGCGCGATATATTTTGCGCGCGTAAAATTCATAAAGCCAACGAAAAATAATTGCTTTTGGAAACTTGTTTTGAAAGGAGAGTTACAAGTGGCAGAGAGAGTTCCTTTAAATCTTGTCAGAAATATTGGTATTATGGCACACATAGATGCCGGTAAGACGACAACGACGGAAAGAATCTTATATTATACAGGTGAAAACTATAAACTGGGTGAAGTGCACGATGGCGCAGCGACGACAGACTTTATGGAACAAGAGCAGGAAAGAGGCATTACGATAATGTCTGCTGCAGTTACTGCACATTGGCGCGGTCACCAGTTAAATATTATTGATACGCCCGGACACGTTGACTTTACGGTAGAAGTTGAACGTTCTTTGCGTGTATTAGACGGTGCAGTTGCCGTATTTTGTGCAAAAGGTGGCGTTGAGCCTCAGTCGGAAACTGTATGGCGTCAGGCAGAAAAATTTGGTGTACCTCGTATTGCATATGTCAATAAAATGGATATTACGGGAGCGGATTTCTTTAATGTTGTTCACATGATTGAAGATCGTCTCAAAGCGAATCCGATCCCATTGCAATTGCCGATTGGTAAAGAAGCAGAATTTGTGGGTATGGTCGACCTGTTAAATATGAACGCAATTCTATACGATACGGGCGATACGACCGGCGCTAAATTTGAAGTTGTCGATATTCCTTCAGATATGGTAGAACAAGCAGAAGAATACCGAGCCAAACTTGTTGAAGCCGCTGCAGAAGCTGATGAAGCATTGATGGAAAAATATTTTGAGGGTGAAGAACTGACAAAAGAAGAAATTATTGCAGCGCTGAGAAAACGTACTATCGCGGGGGAAATCGTTCCTGTATGCTGTGGCTCCTCTTATCGAAACAAGGGCGTACAGCCAATGTTGGATTATGTTGTGGATTTATTGCCGTCACCGCTTGACATTAAACCGGTCGAGGGCGTAGAACCGGAAACGAAAGAACCTGAAATCCGCAAGGCAGATGATAGTGAACCACTTTCGGCATTAGCGTTTAAAATTATGACAGATCCATTTGTGGGAAAGCTTGCATTTATCAGAGTATACTCTGGTGAATTGAAAGCCGGATCATATGTCTATAATGCGTCTAAAGGGAAAAGAGATCGTGTAGGGCGTATTGTAAGAATGCAGGCAGATCGTCGTAATGAAATTGACAGTGTACACACAGGCGATATAGCAGCAATTGTTGGTATGAAAGATGTTGGTACTGGCGATAGCTTGTGTGATGAAAAGCATCCAATTGAATTGGAAGATATGGAATTTCCAGAACCTGTTATCCGTGTTGCCATTGAGCCCAAAACAAAAGCTGGTAGAGATAAGATGAGTCTTGCATTGATCAAGTTGGCAGAAGAAGATCCTACCTTTAAGACATATACTGATGAAGAAACCGGCCAGACAATTATTGCAGGTATGGGTGAATTGCATTTGGAAATCATGGTAGATCGTCTGCTTAGAGAATTTAAAGTTGAGGCAAACGTGGGCAAACCGCAGGTTGCTTACAGAGAGGCATTGACTAAGGCGGTAGAAGCAGAAGGTAGATATGTGCGCCAGTCCGGTGGACGTGGTCAGTTTGGTCATTGTAAGATTCGTGTCCAGCCTCTTGAACCAGGTACAGGTTATCAATTTGAAAATGCAATTGTCGGTGGTGTGATTCCTAAAGAATACATTCCTGCGATTGATGCAGGTATTCAAGAAGCGGCAAAGAGCGGTATTATTGGAGGCTATGAAGTTGTGGACTTCAAAGTAACACTCTATGATGGTTCTTATCACGAAGTTGACTCTTCTGAAATGGCATTTAAGATTGCTGGGTCGATGGCGTTTAAAGACGCACTTTCTAAAGCAGCATGTGTATTGCTTGAGCCGATTATGAAGGTTGAAGTCAATGTACCGGAAGAATATTTTGGTGATGTACTGGGTAATATTAATGCACGGAGAGGTAGAATTGAAGGCTCAGAGATGAGAGCCGGTGCACAAGTAATTCATGCGATGGTTCCGCTTTCTGAAATGTTTGGTTATGCAACAGATTTGCGTTCCAAAACACAGGGAAGAGGGACGTATACAATGCAATTTGCACAGTATGAAAGAGTACCGAACAATATTGCTGAAAAAGTTGTAGGAAAAAAAGTGTAAAATAATTATATAGAAAGTTTCGAATAAAGGAGTATAAGAAGAAACATGGCAAAGCAAGTATTTAGCAGAACGAAGCCGCATGTCAACGTAGGGACAATCGGGCACGTAGACCACGGCAAAACGACGCTGACGGCAGCGATCACCATGACGCTGGCCGCATTAAATGGG
>CALVMT010000073.1 GCA_944347775.1 uncultured Clostridia bacterium
GTGTAACCCGCAAAAAATCGGGTTACACCATCTTCTCTACATTTTACTGCCTTATCAGCACCGGGTATTTTCTCTGCTTTTTTTATTAAATAACCTTAACTTATTCGGAAGCTTTCTTCTTATAGCCTTCGTAACGTTCTTTTGCTTCTTGTTCTGCCTGCGCAAACAAGCGCTCTGCATCCGCAGGGAAGGATTTCTTCAAGCTTCTATAGCGGTTTTCTCCTGCAAGGAAGTCCTGATAATTTCCAGTAGGCTCTTTAGAGTCTAAGATGAAAGGATTCTTTCCTTGCTCTTTAAGCGCGGGGTTGTAACGATACAGCTGCCAATAACCAGTCTCAACGGCTTTTTTCTGTTCAGCCTGTGCTTTGCTCATGTTAATACCATGGTTGATGCAAGGAGCATAGCAGATGACGAGCGAAGGACCGTGATAAGCTTCAGCTTCATTTAATGCCTTGACTAACTGATTCTTATCAGCACCCATTGCGCAAGAAGCAACATATACATATCCATACGTCATTGCAATGGAACCAAGGTCTTTCTTTTTGACGCGTTTGCCTGCTGCAGCAAATTTTGCGACAGAACCGGTCGGTGTTGACTTAGAAGACTGACCACCGGTGTTGGAATATACTTCTGTATCCAATACCAAGATATTGACGTCTTCTCCCATGGCGATTACATGGTCAAGGCCACCGTAGCCAATATCATATGCCCAGCCGTCGCCACCAAAAATCCAAATGGATTTTTTGACAAACAAATCTGCATCGGCTTGCATTTTCTGAAGCGCGGTTTTTGCTTTACCTTTTTCAGTGGCATGAATAGCCGCGGCCAAAGCAGGTTTAATCAACATGGCTAAACGCTTCGTTTCCTCTGCATCTTGATAATGATCTACCCATGCTTGCAGCAATTCAGCGAGTTCACCTTGACAATATCCAGCTTCCAGTGCACGTATAACAGTCTCTTTTAGAGCAACTCTTCTATGCGCAATAGCCAGATTCATACCAAAGCCAAATTCAGCATTGTCTTCAAACAAGGAGTTTGCCCAAGCTGGACCGTAACCATTCTGATTGACGGTGTAAGGGCAAGTGGGAGCGGAACCACCATAGATAGAAGAGCAACCTGTTGCGTTCGCAATGATCATGCGATCGCCAAACAGCTGAGTAACAAGCTTTACATAAGGCGTTTCCCCGCAACCTGCGCATGCGCCGGAGAATTCAAATAGCGGCTGACAGAATTGGCTTCCGATGACCGTATTCTTATTAAATTGGATATCCGGGGTAGGAAGTTTAACGGCAAACTCCCAATTTGCAGCCTGCTTTTCAAGGCTGCTATCCAAAGATTCCATAACAAGAGCTTTTTCTTTTGCCGGGCAAATATCTACGCAGTTACTACAGCCTGTGCAGTCAAGAGGAGAAATCTGCATACGGAACTGATATCCAGCAACGTCTTTGCCGCGAGCGTCTTTGGTAACAAAGCTTGCGTCTGCGCCGGCCAGATCTTCCTTCTTTGCGAGGAACGGGCGTATGCAGGCGTGCGGACATACCATCGAGCACTGATTGCACATAATGCAGTTTTCGGGCAGCCATTTGGGAACCGTGACAGCAATGCCGCGTTTCTCATACTTGGTTGTGCCAGTGGGCACATAGCCGCTTGGGTCAAAACTGGAAACAGGGAGCTTATCGCCCTGCTGTGCAGTAATGGGCTTGATCACTTCGTTAAAATACGGATCATCTGTTACTGAGACAACCTCAGCGCCTGTTGATGTTGTTGCCCATGAAGCAGGATAGTCGATTTTTTCAACTTTAGAAATAGCAACATCAATGGCTTCGCAATTCATGCGTACGATTTCATCGCCCTTTTTGCCATATGTTTTTTTAACTGCCTGTTTCATGTATTCAACAGCATCTGCCTCTGGAATGACGCCGGAGATTTTAAAGAATGCAGCTTGCAAACACATATTGATTCTGTTGCCGAGCCCGACTTCTCTAGCAATCTTGTTGCCGTCGATATTGTAGAATTGAATATGTTTCTTGGCAATTTCCTGTTTCATAGAAGCGGGCAAATGTTTTTCCATATCTTCTAAGGTCCAAGGACTGTTGAGCAGGAATGTGCCACCTTCTTTGAGGTTTTCCAAAATAGCATATCTAGTAACATAGCTGGAATTATGGCATGCAACAAAATCAGCGGTATCAATTAAATAAGAGGATTGAATGGGTGTTTTCCCAAAACGCAAATGGGAAATTGTGATACCTCCGGATTTTTTGGAGTCATAAGAGAAATACCCCTGAGCATACATGTCTGTATGATCACCAATGATTTTGATGGAGTTTTTATTTGCACCAACGGTACCGTCAGAGCCGAGGCCGTAGAACATACAACGGACACATCCTTCGGGAGAAGCATCTATCTTTTCTTTGACTTCTAAGGACGTACCGGTTACATCATCCACAATACCTACAGTAAAATGATTTTTTGGATTTTTGGCATCCATATTATCATAAACTGCTTTAATCATAGATGGAGTAAATTCTTTGGAACCAAGGCCATAACGTCCGCAGACAACTTTTGCTTGACGCCCTTCTTCAAATAATGCAGCAATGACATCTTCATATAAAGGCTCACCAAGAGAACCGGGCTCTTTTGTTCTATCAAGAACGGTAATTGATTTTACAGACGCAGGAATGGTTTCAACAAATGCTTTTGCAGAGAACGGACGATATAAATGAACTTTAATTGCACCAACTTTTGCGCCTCTTGCATTGAGATAATTCACTGTTTCTTCTGTAGCTTCTGCTCCAGATCCCATTAAAACTATAATCTTGTCTGCATCGGGTGCACCAACATAATCAAACAAATGATAAGCCCTGCCAAATTTCTTGGCAAATGCATCCATAACATTCTGGACAATTTCAGGCGTCGCATTATAATACTTATTTGCGGCTTCTCTGTTTTGGAAATAGATATCCGGGTTTTGCGCAGTACCTTGCTGGTGTGGATGCTCAGGATTAAGCGCTCTTTTGCGAAACTCTGCGACAGCATCCCAATCGACCATTTCAGCAAGATCTGCGTAGTCCAACATTTCAATTTTTGAAACTTCATGAGAAGTACGGAACCCATCAAAGAAATTTACAAAGGGAACTTTTGCTTTTAATGTAGATAAGTGTGCAATTGCAGCCATATCCATTACTTCCTGTACAGAGTTTCCGCAAATCATGGCAAAGCCGGTCTGACGTGCAGCCATAACATCCGCATGGTCACCAAAAATACTCAGTGCATGGGCTGCTAAAGCTCTGGCAGAGACATGGAAAACACAGGGTAATAATTCTCCGGCGATTTTGTACAGATTGGGAATCATAAGGAGCAAGCCCTGAGAAGCAGTAAAAGTAGAAGTAAATGCACCGGCAGCTAAAGAACCGTGTACAGCGCCGGCTGCACCGGCTTCAGACTGCATTTCAGACATACGCATTTTTTGGCCGAAGATATTGAGTCTTCCCTGGGCAGACCATTCATCGCAGGCTTCCGCCATAGGGGAAGAAGGTGTAATTGGATAAATTGCGCCGACCTCTGAGAACGCATAGGCAACATGCGCGGCAGCGGTATTACCATCAATTGTCAATTTTTGTGCCATTGATTAAACCCTCCTGAATTTGTTGCCGATTTCAATACGAGGCCGCTTTGCTACGGTCACGCAATTAAAACCGAGTCAGCTAATAAAAATAAATTCCATTATAATGCTGTTTTATGCGAAAATATGCATAAAATCCAACATTCTTATTATATAATAGATGTACTTTTATAGTCAAGTAAAGGAAAAAACAATGGGAAAAATGATTATGCAATTTATCTCTACACATTGTTTGTAAATGAAGAATTATAAAGATAGCAATTTTCTTCATGCCCTTCTATTGCACCGACGCTCATGAGGAAGGATTCGCATATTGTTTCGCCACAAAATAAAAAACCTTGTTTTTTCAGAAGAGAACTAAGTTTTTTTGGTGTAATTTTACTATAAACCAACTCATAAAAAGAATACGGTTCGGTGTAATGCGCAAGATAGGCACGTGCATTTTTACGCACTGCATAGATTTTTCGTCGATTTCGAATAATTTCGGAACAGTTCATTAATGAATCTAAATAAGAATCATTAAGTTCAGCGCAAATAGTAGGATTAAAATAATAAAAGGCTTTTTCAAGGGCGGATTGTTTGACTAATACAATGCGCCAGGAAAGGCCAGCTTGAAAACCTTCTAAACATAGTTTAGAAAAAAGGTCGAGATCGTTTTTACGACGTCGACCGTATAATGTGTCATGGTAATGGATAAGTAAATCATCCTTAGCCCATGAACAGCGTATTTTTTGTTCATTCATCAGTAGCCCCCCCGTAATTTGCATAGGAAAAGCAAGTTTCTTCCGTCAGATTTCCTAAAATCGCATTAATACGATCAATAGAAGCTTTCATTCGGGAAATCTGTTTTCCTTCTTGCAATGTCAGACGAGAAGGTAAAGCAGCAAACTGTTTTCCCTCTAAAGATCCGCCGGTAATACACATATAAGAGACATTTTTGAGCGATGTGGAGTCGTTTGTTTTGGATAAATGCAGGTTAAGCAATAAAGTATCTTGGTTAATATCTCTTGGCATACTGGAAATAAGGTTTCCCATCGAATAAATAACAAATACCCTTCTGCCGTCTGAAGTAGAAAGATATTCTGCCGGTTGTACGGTATGCGAATGACTACCTATGATTGCATCTGCACCCAATTCTGCTAAGATTTTGGCGGTTTCCTTTTGATATGAATTGGGAGTGTTTGTGTTTTCAGTTCCCCAATGAACATATAAAATAATAAAATCAGCACATCTTGCTTTTACAGCAGCAATATCTTTTTTTATCTGTTCTAAATCAATTAAATTTAACTTATATAACGCATCGCTTTTTTTATATGTTTCCGTGCCTGTATTGACAAATTGCGTATAAGAAAGGATTGCGATTGATATACCATTTACTTCAATAATTGGCGTGTTTTGTCTGGCATATTCGGAAGCATATGTTCCGCTATGATATAGACCGCGTCGGTCGAGTTGAGAAATCGTGCGCAAATACCCTTCGTCTCCCATATCAAATGAGTGATTATTTGCGGTGACAAGCATATCAAAACCTGCTTCAGCAATGGCGTTAATAAATTCGTCAGGCGCGTTTAAGATGGGATTACCTTCTTGATGATAAGCGGTAACCCCTTTTTCTGCGCCGGCTAATGGAACTTCTAAATTACCGATGGCAAAGTCAGCGCCTTGAAGAACAGGTGTAATACCCGAAAACGCATAGGAGAAATCCCAACCATCATTTGTTTTGGCGGTACTTAATTGCCCGGCAAGACACATAATGTCGCCGGAAAAAACAAGATTAGCTTCAGTATTCGGTAAGAATGAAGCAGATATTGAGAAAATGGGGAAAAGGCAAGTACACAAACAAAAACAAAGAAAAACATAAAAGCCGAGACGGGTAAAACGCATAAAGCACCTCTATTTATATGAACGTATATCTAATAATTATTCTCGGATAAAAGGCAAATATGTCTTTAAGAAAGCGAACTTTTTTCGGGTAAACCAAAGGAAGCAAGATATTCTTCTAAGCATAGTCCACTGGCGTAAATATCGGCTGCAGCATCTTTTCCTACATATCGATAATGCCAAGGTTCAAACATAACTCCAGTTATAGATTGTTTTTCATCTGGATAACGCAAAATGAATCCAAAACGATAAGCGTTATCTGCCAACCATTTTGCTTCTTGCGTATCTTTGTAATCAGAAGTACCATGAGGGACAGAATCGCAAAGGATATCAACAGCAAGCCCGGTGCAATGCTCGCTTGCTGTTGCGGGAACGGTTTTAACAGGATTAGAATAAACATCGTCTCCATAGGAAGGATCCTGCGCAATGCGGTTATCCCAGAAACTTTGTTGTGTTGCACGATCTCGGTAGGCACTATTAACAATATAAGTTGTAATTCCCTCTGCTTCTGCAGCATCAAACATTTCTTTCAATGCTAAAGCGGCAGGTTCAGCTAATTGATTGGCTCCTGAATTAATTGTGACTGCATCGCTAAGTAATGAATCCAATGAAACCAAATTATCCGGATCGTCGTAATTTGGATGATCAAAATTGACCAATTTTATTTGCGCTGCGGTTTCATATGCACGTTGATATTCTTCATCAACAATTGAGGAAATCAGAGATGATTGTAAAACACTTGAATCTTCAATCGAAGAAGTATCGAGGACAGAGGATATTTGTGGTGCATCTACTGGCAACACATTTTCTTTTGCCGGGATAAAAATAATAGCTAAAATAATGCAAAAAATCAAAATAGCGCTGCTTACCCATATATAGGTAAATAACTTTTTCTTTTGCTGACGACGATAATGATGCCTTCTTGTTCTGCGGATAATAACGGAATTTGAACGTTGGCGCGCATAAGAAGAACGGGATCTATTAGAGGAATTGGGGCGTGAACGCCGGATCGGTTTTTTGATACTCATAAAAGACTCCTTATTGTTTATGTATTTATCTTATCATAAAATGACAAAAATCGCATCTATAAAAAATTTATAAAACAGATATCAAATCCAAAACAATAAAAAAGTGACAAAGTAAAAAGGCAGAGCTATAATAAAATAGTGCGCATTTAAAATACACAGGAGGAAACGCAAATGAGTCGAGCAGATCATATTTTTTTACAAAATTGCCGTGATATTTTACAAAGTGGAGTATGGGATACCGATTTGCCTGTGCGCCCGAGGTGGGAAGACGGGCAGCCAGCACATACCATTAAACTGTTCGGTATAGTTAATCGTTATGACTTGCGAGAGGAATTTCCTATACAAACAGTGCGCAAAATTAATTTTAAAGCAGCACTAGATGAAATTTTTTGGATTTGGCAAAAAAAATCTAATCGTCTTGCTGATCTTCATAGCCACATATGGGATCAATGGGCTGATGAGCAGGGAACAATCGGAAAGGCATACGGATACCAACTGAGTGTAAAACATCGGTATAAAGAGGGGATGTTTGATCAGGTTGACCGTGTTCTATATGATTTAAAAAATAATCCTCAAAGTCGGCGTATTATGACAAATTTATATAACCATGCAGATTTATATGATATGCAGCTCTATCCTTGTGCATACAGTATGACATTTAATGTCAGTGGACAAACATTAAATTGTATTTTAAATCAGCGTTCGCAGGATATGCTTACGGCTAATGGTTGGAATGTTTGCCAATACGCCGCGTTGATGGCAATGATTGCAAAGGCTTGCGGTTTAAAGGTTGGGCAGTTACTTCACGTTATTGCGGATGCGCATATTTATGATCGGCATATCCCGTTAGTAGAAAAACTTTTAGAAAGAGAAAAGGATTGTCTTGATGCACCAAAATTGATTATTGAAGATGGTATTACAGATTTTTACGCATTTAATACGGAAAACGTTTATCTGGAAGGATATCAAAATTTAAAGGGAATTGGGAAGATCCCGGTTGCAATTTGAGGGAAGAGGTACATATGAATTTAATACTTGCGGCAGATCAAAACTATGGGATTGGTTATCAGGGCAACTTATTGGTGCGCTTGCCCGGAGATATGAAATATTTCCGTAAAACAACTTTGCATAAAACTATTGTGATGGGAAGGAAAACGTTTGAAAGTTTACCCGGAGGTGCGCTGAAAAATCGGGAGAATATTGTCCTTTCTCGCAGCGATTATCGTGCGGAAGGGATTAAGGTGGCACATGGGCTAAGCGAACTGAAAGAACTTCTGAAAGGAAAAGATGAAGATGATATTTTTATTATTGGAGGTGGAGAAATTTATCATATTTTGTTTCCTTTCGCAAAAAAAGTATATTTGACAAAAATATGCGCAAAATTTCCAGCAGATACATATTTTTTAAATATTGATGAGCAAGATGGATGGGTAATGACATATCAAAGTGAACAGATGAGAGAAAACGATGTTGCGTATTATTTTACTGTCTATGAGAAGAAAAGTTAATCTGTTTTAAATAATTTAAAAAATATCAATTTAAAAAGGTGAATTAATGAACGAATTCATAACAAAAATTAAATGGGAAATTTTATAGGAGTTTAAGGCAATAAACTTATGCATCTGCGATTTAATTAGCTCATAGAGGCAAACTATAGATATATAAGTAATAAGTAGTAGAGTATTATGACAACAAATTGCATTGGTAAAATGAAAACTTGCCAATGCGATTTTTATGCCCAAAAAAGTAGTTAATGTTAATGATTTAAACAGAAATAATAAATAGGCTAAATTTAATATATAAGCTGGATATTGGGAAAAATATCAAACTTCTTGAGGATAAAAATTAGATAGCAAACCTAATTTGCTTTTGTGTGATAAATCAATGTGCCCAATAAAAGCAGTAAGAGCAGAATACTCAGAAAGCAAAATGCGGATATCAGACCCAAAGAATCCGCAAGCCAGCCGGAGACAGGGCTTAGAGGAAGCATAAGTAAACTGAATAAAAGAGAATTTATGCTGATTACGGTGGCACGTTTATCAGAAGATACACTTTGCTGAATATGAGCGTCTGCTTTAAGATATGAAACAGTTTCAAAAAAAAGCAGAGATAATCCACCAAGCACAGAAATAATAATAGAATTACCTAAGATAAGCAGGAGAAAAGAGGATAAGCTGCCAAGAGTACATAGAATCAGTACATTTCTCCAACGATATTTCCGGAAAAGAAAAATGCTTTTGGAAGCCAGCAATGCACCTAAATTAAGAAATACAAATAATAAACCGATAGAAATATGGTGTGCGTTGATTTGCGAGAAATGTTGCTGAAGATAAAAAATGTTAACGTACGCACGCTGGCAATAATACCTTGTGTAAACATGATAAGCAATATAGCCGGTTGTGTACGTAAAAAAACAAGTGCCAGCACAAATTGATCTTTCATTGCGAAAAATAAATTTAATTGTTTTTTATTTGCTTTGATTAAAGGTTCTTTTAAGAAAAGTGAAAAAATAAAACAAACAGAAGACGTAATGACATGCAGAAGGTAACTTAATAAGTAACCGATGCTTTGTGCGATACCTGAACATAGGCTGCCGATAATAGATGATAATTCATATAAAAACTCTCTATTGCTGTTTATGCGCAAGTAACATGTCTGTTGATCAAACTGTTGAAGAGAATCATAGAGAAGGGCCTCTTTAGATCCGCTCATCAGATTATAGGAAAGTGCACATAAAGCATAGGAAAGGCAAATACCAAAAAGACTCTGTGAAAACATCATCGCCAGAGAAGAAAGCGCGAAACAAAACTGACTGGCAGCCAGAACATGTTTTCTACCCCAAAGATCAGCCAGTATGCCACTTGGAATTTCGAAAGTTAAGCTGACAATATGAAAAATGCTTTCGGCAATTCCGAAATCAAGAAGAGAAAATCCGCGTTGTAATAGAAATAAAATAGAGACACTATTAAAAATGGAAAAATTACTTAAAAATTCAAAAAAATAAAGTAAGTTAATCTGCCGGTGAAGGTTTTTATTCATAGCTTGCTTATAAATTGCATTGCATATAGATCATATCAATGCATTGTTCTCCATTTTCTTCAAAAATCGGTAGGGGATAATTCTTTACAAAAAAATCTTTTTCGATAAACCATGGAGAAAATCCGCAGGAAAGATATAGCTGCTGTGCAGATTTACTCAACGTACATGTGCCAACGCACATTGTTGCGGATTTTGAATGATATAAAGCTTGAAGGCGAGTGATCAAAGTTTTGGCTAAGCCTTTGCTGCGAAATTTTGAGATGACAGCAATGTTTTTTAACTCGTACATAGCAAAATCCTTTCGAAAGAGGATAACAGCTTCAGCAACAGGAATTTCATGGTACAGTAAGACATACATATCGCCTTCTAAATATTTACAAACAACTTCCCAACAAGGATCAGCTTCTAACAATAGGTTTTTAAAAGCTTCTTTTTGCGCACGACTGAAAAGTTGGTTGATTTTTATTGTATTCATGGTGTTTGTCTCCGCACAGCAATAATTTTATAATTTGACGCGCATTAATGGGTTGGAAAAACTTTTAAGATAACAAAGCAGATCTCTAAAACGTAAGAAAACGGAATATGTATTACTCCCAGGATGGAAAGAGAGAATTTCATTTTCAGTAAAATCATCATCCAAAATTAGTGTGATTTGTTGAGTTGGGTCACCAATAATGGCTAATGGGCTTACTGCTCCACTTGTTAATTGGAGTTTTTGAAACAGCAATGCCTCGGAAGCAAAACTGAGATTAGTGCTATGAAGAATTGCTTTTAACATTTTAGTGTCCAGTTTCTTTTTGGCATCTAAAGAAACTAAATAAAAATTTCGCTTGGCAGAATCGCGTAAAAAGAGATTTTTAACTGAACGGGTACCTTCATCAATATGAAGATTTTCTACATCCGACATTGTATAAACTGCTTCATGCTGTAATAACCGATAAGGAATAGCCAGTTGGTCTAATCTGTCAATAATAGAATGAAAAAGGAAAGACTGCTCAACCATAGTTATTTCTCCCCAATATATTGTAAATACAACATTAGCATACTTTTTATAAAAATAAAAGTCGAAATAAGTTGCTTATTGCTAAACTATGGCAGATATAGTAAAATATCAATAGAATCCAAGGAGGAAAATGATATGTCTGAAAAATCATTTTTGGTAGAAGTTTCAGCCCGTCATGTACATCTTTCAAAGGAAGATGTGGCGGTTTTGTTTGGGGAAGGGAAAAAATTAACCTATGTTAGAGACCTTTCTCAGCCCGGTCAGTTTGTTTGTGAAGAAAGAGTTGATATTATTGGGCCAAAACGTTCGATTTCTAATGTTGTAATTTTAGGCCCGGAGAGAAAAGAAAGCCAAATAGAGGTTTCTATGACTGATTGTTTCACATTAGGTGTGATTGGGCCAGTTCGTGAAAGTGGAGATCTTGAAGGCAGCGCGCCCATTACGCTAAAAGGCCCGGCAGGAGAACTTAAATTGGAAAAAGGTTTAATTGTGGCAAAACGTCATATCCATATGACGCCGGACGACGCAAAAAGATTTGGTGTAAGTGATAAGCAAATTGTTAAAGTAAAGGTTGATACAACGCGTCCATTAATTTTTGACGATGTTGTTGTCCGTGTAAGCCCATCCTATGCATTGGCGATGCATGTAGATACAGACGAAGCAAATGCTGCGTTGATTGGAAAAAACGGATGTCAGGGAGAAATTGAACGTTGACAACGAAAAAAGGAGCAGAAGGAATTCTGCTCTTTTTTGATAAAGTACAGAAAGGATTTTTGAAGATGAAAGGGGAAAAGACGACTGTATTGCAGTTGACAGAATTGAAAAATCAACCTGAAGAAAAATATGTAACGGTTACAATGCCTGAAAGTAGCTATCGTGCTTTTCACTGTATGCTGGACTATCCCATTACTGGCTGGCATGAACGAGATGAAACAGCCATGGCGCGTGCAGAATGGAATAAGGAATTATATCCACTGCCCGAAGAATATGAATATAGAAAAGATATTCAGCGAGGAAAGATTGTGGGACATACAATGGAAGATTGTGCTTTTTATCCCGGGGTAAAACATAAATATTGGGTATATACTCCTGCACAATATGATGGTACACAGCCTGCTGATTTAATTTTATTTTTGGATGGGCAGATGTATATTGCTCCGGTAATGGGAGATCAGCCTATTTTAAAAAATGGCAAGCGAAGGATAATGAGCGATTTACTAGAAGAGATTCCGGCAGACGGAGAAATTGTTTTACCGACAAATACAAGTAATGTGACGGATTTGCTGGATAATCTGATTGCAGATAGAAGAATTCCGATAACGATTGCTGTTTTTTTGACTCCGGGTTTTCCGGGACCCGGAGAACCAGTATACGGGACGGGAAAGGGCGTTACAAATAGAAGTATAGAATACGACACGGTAAGTAATTGGTTTGCACGCTTTATAGCAGAAGAATTTTTGCCGATAGCATTGAAGGATAATGTGATAACATCTGATCCGATGCGGCACAGTGTTGTTGGAATTAGTTCAAGCGGTATTGCTGCTTTTGCTACAGCGTGGTATATGAATCATTTATTTGGCAATGTGATTGCCGCCAGTCCGAGTTTTGGCAATATTCGCGGCGGAAATATTTGGCCTTCGGTAATTCGGACTACAGATATAAAAAAATCACTGCGTACCTGTATGTGCGTAGGAAAATATGATGCAGACATCATTTTTGGGGATTGGAATTTGGCGGATCGAGATGTAGCTAGCGCGCTGAATTATCGAGGATATGATTTTCGGCTGATATGTAATGAAATGGGCCATAGTCATACATTTCTTAAATATATGATTCCACAGGCATTAGATTGGTTTTATTATGGAAAAGAAGTTTCTAAAAGGCATTGTACGGTGATTAAGCCTTATCCGTTGGTGACAAAACTCTGATAGTTTAGCCGGATAATATATGATAAACAGGGAAAGAAGAAATTTTCTTCTTTCCCTGTTTATTGGGTAAAGTATTTATTGTGCCGAATCATAGACAATATGATAGATAACCTCGGCACATTTTTCCAAAGAAGAAACAGGTAAATATTCATAACGACCATGACCGTTTTCACCACCTGTAAAGATGTTAGGGCAAAGTAGTCCATCGTAAGAAAGACGAGCCCCATCAGTACCGCCGCGAATAGGTTCGATTACGGGTGTAATGCCCGCTTTTTTTATTGCTCTTTTTGCTCGCTCAATGATATCCATATGCGGAAGGAGCAATTCTTTCATATTCCGATAATGGTCTTGTAATATGACGTCTGCAGTGCCTTCTCCGTATTTTTGATTAAGAAAAGCTGCGTTTGCTAAAAAACGTTCTTTTCGTTTTTGTAATTTATGGATATCATGATCACGTAAAATATAGTTGAGTTCAGTTGATTCAACACTGCCCCGAAAATCTGTGAGATGTGCAAAACCTTCATAACCTTCGGTAAATGCAGGAATTTCAAATGTCGGCAACATTTGATTAAATTCCATGGCAATAAGTATAGAGTTCTTCATCTTTAATTTTGCGGAACCAGGGTGTATATTTTTTCCGTGGATAACGACATGAGCGGATGCGGCATTAAAGTTCTCATATTCAACTCCTCCTATTGCTCCGCCATCGACAGTATATGCAAAATCAGCGTTGAAATAAGGAATATTAAAATGGTCTGCTCCGCGACCGATTTCTTCGTCAGGTGTAAAACCGATTTTAATCCCGCCGTGAGGGCGCTTATCGGATAAGATCTGCTCGGCGGCAGAGAGAATTGCGGCAATGCCAGCTTTATCATCCGCGCCAAGAAGCGTAGTACCATCAGTTACAATGATATCTTGGCCGATATAATTAGATAGGGAAGGATGCTCATTTGGGGAAAGAATAATATTCTGATCAATATTTAACACAATATCTTTACCGTCATATTTTTTGACAATTCTCGGTCTGGCATTTTTTCCGGTAATATCTGGTGAAGTATCCATATGAGCAATAAAACCGATAGTAGGCGCGCAGACATCTGTCGCAGGGATACTTCCGTATACATATCCATAATCATCTATATATGCATCTGAAATTCCTATAGATTGCATTTCCTCTACTAAATATTTCCCTAATTTTTTTTGACCAGGGGTACTTGGAATTGATAAAGAAGATTCATCAGAAGTTGTATCAAAGGAAACATATTTTAGAAAACGTTGAACAATATCCATAAAAATCGCTCTCTTTCTATAAAAGTATGGTTTTAGTCGTGCTAAAATTATGTTATGCTATCATTATAACATCTTACTCTTGCCTAGAGCAATGAGAAGGGTATCTCTTGGAGGTATAAAAAATGTTGGTACTTATTGATCATGCAAATTTGAAAGAAATTGAAGCGCTGTATGATATGTATCCTTATGATGGGGTGACAACGAATCCGACTATTTTAAAAAACGAACACAAGAATCCGATTCAGCTTTTAAAAGATATTCGTGCTTTGTTGCCGTCAGGCTGCCAACTCCATGCGCAAGTTATTTCTGATACGACAGAGGGAATTATGGAAGAAGCGCATTTCATGTTAAATGAGATTGCGGAAGATATGTTTATTAAAGTGCCGGTTTCTTCAGCAGGAATGAAAGCGATATATTTACTTAAATCAGAAGGAGTAAACGTTACGGCGACAGCTATTTATACTGCGATGCAGGCTTTTATGGCCGGAAAAGCAGGGGCTAGATATGCGGCACCTTATGTTAATCGATTGGATAATATGGGAGCGGATGGTGTTCAGGTAGCGGCAGATATTCATCAAATGTTTCGCTTGCATAATATGGAGTGTGATGTATTAGCTGCAAGTTTTAAAAACTCTCAGCAAATTCTAAATTTATGTAAAAAAGGCGTAGGGGCGGTAACTGCTGCGCCGGAGGTTTTGAGAGCGTTAATTCAGCATGATGCAACGTTTACGGCGGAAGAAAATTTTGAAAATGACTTTTACAGTTTAGTTCATGAAATTAAAGGAATTGATTTAAATCGAAAACATGACTGATTGGGCTAGGGGAGGAATTAGATGGACAAGGCGCAAATAGCAATTGTAGGCTTGGCAGTAATGGGGGAAAATCTGGCTTTAAACATGGAACGAAATGGTTTTTGCGTAGCAATATATAATCGCACTACTCAAAAAGTTGATAGTTTTATGCAAGGCAGAGGAAGTGGAAAAGATTTTATTGGTGTGCATTCAGTGGCTGAATTGGCCAATGTATTGAAAAAACCGAGAATCATTATGCTTATGATCAGGCAAGGTGCGCCGGTCGACGATTTTATTGATCAAATATTGCCGTATCTTGAACGAGGAGATATATTAATTGATGGAGGAAATTCTTATTTCAAAGATACGATTCGTCGTTGTAATGCGTTAGAAAAAAAGGGGATTTATTATATAGGCTGCGGTGTGTCGGGTGGCGAAGAAGGTGCACTTTATGGACCGGCGTTAATGCCCGGAGGGGCCCTTGATGCATGGCAGTATGTAAGACCGATTTTTGAGGCGATAAGTGCGAAAACACCAAATGGTGAACGTTGTTGTGCTTATATAGGGACGGATGGATCCGGGCATTTTGTCAAGATGGTGCATAACGGTATTGAATATGGGGATATGCAGATCATTTGTGAAGCATACCAGATAATGCGTGATATGCTTGGAATGTCGGCTAACGAAATCGGAGAGGTATTTTCTCAGTGGAACTGCGGTGAATTAAAAAGTTATTTAATAGAAATTACTGCAGATATACTGAAAAAAAACGATAAATATGGGGAACCGATAATAGATAAAATACTAGATGTTGCAGGGCAAAAAGGTACAGGGAAATGGACGGGAATCTCCGCTCTGGAAGAAGGAATCCCTTTAACGCTGATTGGAGAAGCGGTATTTGCACGATGTCTTTCTGCCCAAAAAGATCAGCGGATAATTGCAAGTAAACAGTTTCCACTTTCTAGACACATAATCACGAAGGAAAAAGAAAAAGTGCTCTGCGACTTGCGCAATGCAGTGTATGCATCAAAGATTATTTCTTATGCACAGGGTTTTGCGTTAATTGGTCAGGCTTGTAAAACTTATGGTTGGGAAATTGATTGCGGACAAGTGGCACTGATTTGGAGAGAAGGTTGTATTATTCGATCTTCGTTTCTGGAAAAAATAAAGGAAGCGTATGTGCAACAGGCAAAACTGGATAATTTATTGATGGCACCTTATTTTTCAAAATGTATTATAGAAGCGCAGGAAGGATGGAGGAATACGGTAGCACGATCAGTAATGCATTCGATTCCATTACCGGCAATATCATCGGCTCTTAGTTATTTTGATGGCTATCGGTGTAACCGATCGCCCGTTAATCTATTGCAGGCACAACGAGATTATTTTGGAGCACATACTTATGAACGCACAGATTGTCCGCGAGGAGAATTTTTCCATACCGATTGGACTGGGCGCGGAGGAGATACCTCTGCTTCGACGTATTCTGTTTAAGTATTGATAGCAAGATTTAAAATGTTGGGAGAAAACAAAAATTAATATGAGCAAAATATATAATCGAGTGTACGAATTAATTGGAAAAACACCTTTAGTTCGGTTGAATGTTTTTGCGGAAATATACAATGCAAGAGCAGAAATTATTGCCAAACTGGAAAGCCGAAATCCGGGAGGAAGCGCAAAAGACAGGATTGCTAAAAAGATGATAGAAGATGCTGAAAATCGAGGGATTTTACAGCATGGTGCGACGATTATTGAACCGACGAGCGGAAATACGGGGATAGGATTGGCTTTTGTTGGTGCGGCAATGGGATATCGGTGTATTTTGACAATGCCGGAAACGATGAGCATTGAGAGAAGAAAATTGTTACAGGCTTATGGAGCCGAAATTGTACTTACGCCAGGTAACAGGGGTATGTCGGGTGCGATTGAAAAAGCTGAAGAGTTGCATAAAAAAATCCCGGGCAGTTTTATTCCTGGACAATTTGTCAATCCTGCTAATCCTGCAGCTCATTATGAAGGAACAGGCCCGGAGATTTGGGAGGATGCAGAAGGAAAAGTGGATATTTTTGTGGCCGGCGTAGGAACCGGCGGAACAATTACAGGCGTAGGAAAATATTTAAAAGAAAAAAATCCCGATATTCAAATTGTTGCAGTTGAGCCGGCAGCTTCGCCGGTAATTTTGGGAGGGAAACCTGGAGCGCATGAGTTACAGGGGATTGGTGCTGGTTTTATTCCGGAAGTATTAGATCGATCAATTATTGATGAAGTTATTGCTGTCGAGGCAGATGATGCATTTGAAAAGGCAAGGCAATTGGCGAGAAAAGAGGGGTTATTGGTAGGAATTTCTTCTGGTGCTGCAGCTCATGCAGCGGCGATATTGGCGCAAAGAGAAGAAAATGCGGGCAAACGGATTATTGTGTTATTGGTGGATTCCGCAGAAAGATACCTTTCCACAAGAATGTTTGCGGAGGAGAAATAATTAATGTGGGGAATTATTGGAGCGATGGAGAGCGAAATTTTGCTGTTGCGGGGAAAGATGCAGCAAGAATGCGAAATTTGCTATGGAAATAAAAAATTTTATCAAGGTATACTTAACGGGCAGGCAGTTGTGTTGACACAATCTGGTATGGGTAAAGTAAATGCGGCGATGTGTGCGCAGATGTTGATAGATCGATTTGGTGTTGACCGTTTAGTGAATACGGGTATTGCTGGTGGGATTGCACGTGAATTACATGTAGGGGATATTGTGATTGGAACTGCATCTTTACAACATGATTTTGACCTAACGCCTATAGGTTATGCAAAAGCGTGTATGCGTGGCCCGGATAAAACAAAACCAACCTTATTTTTTGCAGATAAAGCATTGGTGGAAGAGTTCAGATTGGCGGCAAGAAATGTATTACCAGAAGAAAAAATTCATGAAGGATTGATTGCGACTGGTGATGTCTTTGTGAGTAATAGAGAAGTTAAGCTTGCATTGCGAAAAAATTACAATGCTTATGCAGCGGAAATGGAAGGTGGAGCAATAGCGCAGGTAGCTGAGGAAAATGGAATTGCAGCAGTTATTGTGCGGAGTATATCTGATTTAGCAGATGATTATGCTCAAAAATCTGTTGAGAATTTTGAACAGTCAGCAGCAGATTTATCTGCCCAAATAATATTGTGTATGCTCGAAAACTGCAATAAAATGGTAAGTTGAGTAAAGAAAGAAGGGGAAGTAAATGTTTGAAGAAGTGACAAAGCAAGCAGAACAGGCAACAAGAGAATTAGTTGCTTTGGCAAAACTGAATGCGGGAGATATTTTTGTTGTAGGTTGTTCCACAAGTGAAGTTGCTGGACATAAAATTGGTTCTTATTCAAATAAAAAGCTGGCAGAAGCAATTTTTGACGGGATTTATCCGCTATTGAATGAGAAGCGGATTTACCTTGCGGCACAATGTTGCGAACATTTAAATCGAAGTTTGGTCATTGAAAAAGAGGCGGCTGAACAATATCATTATGAAGTGGTAAATGTTGTGCCGCAGCCCAAAGCGGGAGGATCCTTTGCAACAACGGCATATGAACGTTTTTTTCATCCCGTAATGGTGGAATATATTCAGGCAAAAGCCGGAATAGATATAGGGGGAACGTTGATTGGCATGCATTTAGCTAGGGTAGCAGTTCCTACACGCCTTGAAATTAAGCAGATTGGTGAAGCAAATATTATATGTGCAAGGGTGAGGCCCAAATTTGTAGGTGGCGCACGTGCCATGTATAATGAAGATTTGTTGTAATCAACAATGGGCTGTATGTTAAAAAAGAAGGATTTATCCTTCTTTTTTTTATTGAGGAAATCCTTTTTTCATTGTAAGAAAATGTGTAAAATGATAAAATAAAAATATATTTTGCGGTAATAAAGAAAGGATTAAAGTTATGGGCTATATTGGCACGAGCGCATTGATTAAAAGCCTGGGAATTTCTAAAAAAATGTTATATAGCCTGATTAACAGCGAAGAGATATCTGTGCCCCTAAAGAGAGGGGGGCATTATTTATGGAGTGAACAAGATGCAACTGCAATTGTTTGTGCTTTGGCAAAAAAAAGTACAAAAAATGCATTGGCCTTTGATCAAGAAGAAAAACGATATTTAGGTGGTAAGGCGAAATATAGTGAGTTTATTCGGGAAACGGCAGAAAAATTTGTTCCGGGATTTGAGAGCTTTGCAGATTATTTTGCAGGAACAGGAGGATCATCTGTAGCCTTTTCAGATAAAATATTAATTGTAAATGATTTGTTATATTCTTCTTATCTGTTTTTACAAGCATGGTATGGATATGAATCTGTTAATATGTCTAAAATTTCACAATATATTGCAGAATATAACCGCATTGCTCCGGCAGGAGAAAATTATGTGTCTGAAAATTTTGGAGGAAAATATTTTGGACCGGCAGTAGCAAGAAAGATAGGGTATATTCGCGAAGATATTGAAAAAGAATATCAGAGCAAAAAGCTAAACGATAGAGAAAGAGCAGTATTGATTGCATCTTTACTTCAGGCGATGGATGAAGCGGCAAACATCTACGCGCATTATGATACATATAAGAAACCGCCGATAAAATGGAATGGTTTAAAAATGCGTATGCCGGCAATTTCCAACGAGAATAGTCCGGAAAATAGAATATTTAATACGGATGCCAATATTTTAGCCGCCTATATTTACAGCGATGTTGCATATTTAGATCCACCAAATGATTCCAGGCAATATAGTGATATTTATCATTTGCCGGAAAATATCGCAATGTGGGCGCAACCCGAATTGAAGGGAAAAGCAATGAAAAACCCACGCGGGCATATCAAAAGCCTTTATTGTAAAAAAGGGGCTGAAGAAGTGTTTTCTCAGCTAGTGGCGCTATGTAAAGCAAAATTAATTATTGCGGCATTGCCGGAAAAACAACAAAAAAGAGCTCAAAGATCCTCTTCGAAAATTTCTGGTGAACAAATGATGCAAATCATGCGAAAAAAAGGAAGAGTTTCTGTTGTTTTTCCTCCTTTTTCCGAAGAGAAAAACCAAACAGGTGAACAAATTTTTCTGTCTTATGAATTTAAAAAAATTTTGCCTTCCAGCAGAGAAAATTCCAATTTAAAAGGTGGTTTGGTTGTATGCCAATGTATGAAAATGCAAGAAAAATTGATAGATTCTCCTATTAATTTTACGGGAGGGAAATATAGAGAATTGGAAAAAATTTTACCTTATTTCCCTCCGCAGTGCCAAAAATTTTTTGATATCTTTGCTGGAGGGTGCAGTGTCGGTATTAACGCACAAGCAGAGGAGATTATTTTTATTGATCGTGACTCAACTGTTATGGCATTGTTTGACGCAATGAAATCTTATGGGGAACTTTTTATTCAAGAGGTCAGACAAATTATTGAAAAATATGCATTTTCACGTTCGTGGGAACATGGTTATGCGTATTATGGTGTTACAGCAGAAGAAGGACTAGCAAATATAAATAAAGAAGCGTATATTAATTTGAGAACAGTATTTAATACAACGACGCAGTGTAAAAATCTCCATTATTATGCTATGTTGTATGTACTTTTGGTTTATGGATTTAATCAAATGCCGCGATTTAATAGATTAGGAGAGTTTA